>JAOBWQ010000500.1 GCA_025463425.1 Ilumatobacteraceae bacterium
ACCCACCCCGACCGTCAGCCCGATCGCCGCCGACGCGGCACGTTCGCGACCACTCGTGAGCACCGGCATCAGCACCATCGGAATGGTCGCGGTGGCGAAGACGGCCGCTCCACCGAGCGTCGACAGCACCGCGAACTGCGCCGCCGCATGGCTGTCGAGGACGCGGTTGGCGATGATCAGATCGACGCTCTGGATCACTGCGACCATCACGAACGAGAGGGCCACGACGAGCGGGGCGTGGCGATCGACCACGATCGTGCGTGCGCCTGGAGGAGGGACCGCGCGCGCGTTGAACCCCTCGCTGCACACCCAGAGTGCGCCATAGCCGGCGAGGACCGTACCGATCGCTGCACCGAGGGGACCGATCGCCACCGCCAACGCGATCCCGACGACGATGCGTACGGCCGGTTCGGTGATCAGGCTGCGGATCAGCGGTCGTTGGCGAAGACGACCGTAGGCGAGCCCACGCTCGAGCCCGAGCAGTCCGGCGCCGGGTGCGGCGACGGCGAGCGCGATCACGAGCCCGACCGGAAGCCCGAGCGTGTGGCTGATCGGTTCGCTGAGCGCGGCGACTCCCACCCCGACAGCAAGTCCGACCCTGAGCACGGTGCGATGTGCCGTGGCGATCCGGTTCGGAGCCAGCGACCCCGCTGCGCTCAACGCCGATGCCGGCACGTGGAGGAGGAGGTACAGCGCGAGAAACGCGACGACATCCGCGTAGTCACCAGCGCCGAGGACCTTCGCCGCGCAGACAGCGAACACGAGGTTGCCGGCACCGGCGAGCGCCTGCCCGGCCAGCACCGGGACATGCGGACGCATCGCCTGCGTGGTACGGACGCGAGGACGGGCGTCGACGTCGACCCCCGCACGCGTCAGAACATCGAGTGCGGTCACCACGCGCCCCGGCCGTTGGAGAGCGGCAATGCGGGGAGTTGATCGGGCCGCTCGAACTTGCCGCCATCGAGCAACAGGTCGAGCAATTGGAACTGCTCCTTCGCAGCGATGATCTCGGCACTGACCGCCGAGGCCGAGGACGGTTCGCCGGCGAGCGCCCACGCGATGATCCCCGCCATCACGTCGGGCGACGCGTGCACGGGCACCGCGGCCTGTCGCAGCCGGCGGGCCAGCCCGGCCAGCTTCGGCTCGTGGGCGATCGCGACGAACCGGCTCCCGGCTGCGGCTGCCGCGACGAGCGCATGGAAGCGCATCCCGATGACGAGGTCGTCACCAGCGAAGATCTGCGCGGCGTGCAGCAGATCGATGGGCGGCTCGATGATCTCGGCACCGCCACCCAGCCGAACGCGCAGTTCCTCGGCGAGGCGGAGGTCGAGGCTGTGCTCGCCGACCTGCCACGGCTGCAGCCGGATCGTCCGCTCACCGCACAATGGCTGCAGTCCCGCCACCAACGCGTCGATGCCGGACCGCCCGATGCCGTGATGGCTGAGTGCCACCGTGACGCGCCGTTGATCGGCGACCCCCCGGTCGTAGTCGTCGGGTTGGTCGAACAACGACCAGGCCGGGTCGGAGCCGATCCAGAACGGTGGCGGCACGCCGGCGTCGGCGAGCACCGACGCCGATTCCTCGTCGCGCAGTACGACGAGGTCCGCGCGCGGCACCATCCACCGAGACATCGCCCGCGCCGAAGGCCCGCGCAGCACGCCTGCACCGACCCCGATCATCGCCACGCTGGTGCCGCTGGCACGCGCACCGGCCAGCAACGCAGACGTGTTCACGAGGAGTGCATTCGCGCGACGGCCGGATGACCCGCCGAGCTGTTTGAAGATGGTGCCGCCGCCGACGACGACCGCGTCAGCGCTGCGGACCGCCTGACCGACCGCACGCACGGACGGCGCGAACGCTGGCCGGCCGTGCTGGAGCGTCGTGGCGTCCGGATCGGTGCTGACGACGGTGACGTCGTGATCACCGAGCGCCGCACAGAACGCGGCGCACAGGGCTTCGTCGCCCGGATTACCCTGCCCGAAGGCTCCAACGAGGATGACGTTCGACATCGAGTACCTCCTGGTACAGATCGGCATGGCGGGCGGCGACGGCCGGCCAGCGCCGCCCGGACGCAAGGATCTGCGTCCAACGGCGGAGCTCGTCGAGCGCCGCTGGTTTGCGAGCGAGCAGTTCGAGCTGCTCGGCGAGACGTGCTGGTTCCATCTCGGCCACCAGCACACTCGGTGCGCCGGCACAACGGGCCAGACCCGGGGAGAGCAGCACAGGTGTGCCGTGGGCGAGCGCGAGGGCCAGGACGCCGCTCGAGGAGAACGGCTTCGGATACGGGAACACAGCCACATCGGCTGCGCCGAACCACCGCGCGACATCGTCGTCCGGAACCCACCCGGTGAACCTCGCCGCCCCGCCATATCGGGCACGCAACACCTCACCGAAGCCGGTCGACCCCGTCATCCGCGGGTGCTCGCCACCGGCGACGACCACCTGGACCGAGCGATTGGCGATCAACGCCGCGTCGAGCACGGTCTCCAGGCCCTTGTACGGGGCGAGGAAACCGAAGCACAGGACGACGAATCCCTCGTCGAGGCCGAGCGCGCTCCTCGCTTGCTCTCGGTGCACCGGCACGGCGTGTTCGACTCCGTGGGGAATCACCGTGGCCGACGGAACGACGTTCTTGAACGCCTCCTCGTGGACCACGGTTGCGGCTGATGCCGAGCTGATCGCATGCTGCAGGCTCGAGATCCCGGCCTTCGCAACGGTCGGCGGCGCACCGATGCGATGCAGCCTGGTGTAGGCGCGATCGATGTCGGCGGGGTCAACGACCTGGTGCATCGTCGTCACGAGCGGCGCCGCGTTGCGACGCATCGACATCAGCGCTGGGAACAGCCCGGGGATCGATCGCGGGCCGCCGTAGAGGAACAACTCCCACTGGAGATGGACGACGTCGGCACCGACGGAGGCGAGCGTGCGCGCTGCGCCGGGGAGCGCCCGGCGTCCCAGCTCGTACGCGCGGCGCACCATCACCTCGCCATCGGCGAAGGACGGCGGATCACCCTCGAGGCGCGGCGCGACGACGGTCACGTCGAGACCGTGCTCGACCAGTCCGTGGGCGAGGTTGGCGGTGTACGACGCCACACCGCTGTGGCCGCCATGCCGTTCGCCTGCCGGCGGATATGGCGCGACGAGCGCGATCCGGCGACGGCTCATCGCTCGTCCTGGATCGGCATGGTTCGGTGGTGCACCCAGAGCCGCACCGCGCTGGTGAGCATCCGCGTCGAGTCGCGCCACGCGCGGAGCTTCGAACCGGCTTGGTCGATCCACACCGTCGGCACCTCGACAACGTCGAACCCGAGTCGGCGGGCGACCACGAGCAGGTCGACATCGAACAGGAAGTCCCGGGACGACATCAACGGAACGACGCGCTCGGTGACCCTCCGGTGCAGGACCTTGGCACCACACTGTGTGTCGGCATACGGGAGGCGGAAGAGGCGGCGCACGCCCCAGGCGAACCCGGCCGAGGTCAACCCACGTCCACCGCCTCGAGCGCACGGCGTGAACGACGCCTGGAGCCGACGGCTGGCGATCACGCCATCGACCTCACCGGCACGGACGGTCATCCGGGCCAGCTCACCCGGAGGCGTCGCGCAGTCCGCATCGACGAATCCGACGAGGTCGGCATCGCAGCGACGGAAGGTCTCCATCAGGACACCGCCCTTGCCCAACTTGGGGAACTCGTGCAGCACGACCCGCGGGTCGGCGGCGGAGTGCTGACGCACGATGTCTGCGGTGGTGTCGACGCAACCGTCCAACGCGATGTGGAAGCGGACGTCGTCTTGGGGGAACCCGATCCGATACGCACGCAGCGTGCGCTCGATCCGAGCCTCTTCGTCATGGGCGGGAATCACGATGTCCAGGGACATGCAACAGCTCCTCGTTGATCGGGTGTTCGGCAGGCGAGTGTTCGGCAAGTGCCCGGCTCGGATGGCCTGACCGCATGGCGGGGATGTGGTGTCTCGTGTCCTGGGCGGAATCTGGTCGGTCTGGCGGGGCAACGTCACCGTTCGACGTGCCACCAACCGTAACCAGACTGCAATGTGCGGTGCACGCGGCTGGACGTCGTTCACCAGGGGTTAAAGATCACATAGCCGACACGCTGGGGAGGTTTGGTCATCAAACCGTCATATTCAGATGTTCATCTCGCCGATCGACACGCCCACCGAGGCGATCCGGCAACACGTGCGCGACATCGCCCAGTTCGGTACGGTCCAGATCTTGGACTCCCGCGAGATCATCGTCGGTGGCCGGCCGGCCTCGTACGCCACCGGTGGCAGCGGCCTGCCGGTGCTGTTCCTGCACGGCTGGGGACTCGACCACCGTGCGTATCGGCGATCGCTCCGTCGGCTCACGTCGCGCGGATGCCGCGTGCTGGCACCGTCGCTGCCCGGGTTCGGCGGAACTGCGGAGCTGCCGTGGCACCTCCGCACGATCGAGGGCTACGCGGCATGGGTCGAGCAGTTCCTCGAAGCCGTCGGTGTGGATCAGCCGGCACTCGTGCTGGGGCACAGCTTCGGCGGAGGGGTTGCCACCAAGTTCTCCTACGAGCACCCCGAACGAGTCCGCTACCTCGTGCTGCTGAACTCGGTGGGCGATCCGAGGTGGCTGCTGGCCAATGCCCGCCGGCGGATCACCACCCTGCAGTGGGGCACGCTGGTCAAGCCGTTCGTCGATGCCCTGCGCCCCTCACCCGAAGGCCTCGCCACCACCGTGATGGTGAATCGACTCGCGGTCGAGAACATCGCCCGCCACCCCTTGGCCGTGCTGCAGGCCGGGTGGTTGGCGCTCTCAGCTGACCTCTCCACCGAGATGGCGGCGTTGGCCGAGCGCGAGCTACCGGTGCTCGTGCTGTGGAGCGATCACGACGGCGTCATCCCGCTGTCCGCGTTCGACACGTTCTGCTCCACCTTCGGCACCGACGGGCAGGTCGTGCACGGTGGGCACTCGTGGCTGCTGACCAACCCGGACGTGTTCGGCGAGGTGCTCGACAACCTCGTCCATCTCCAGAACGTGCACGACGGGCGTCGAGTCGCGGCCGACAACATGACGCAACTGCGAGAGCTGTTGGCGGGCTCCACCGTGCCGCGGAAGGTGGCCGCTCGGCTCCTGGCGGGCGTCTCACCCCTGTGGGCGTTGAGCGAGGCGCCATCGGTGCTGGCCGCCGATCTCGCCCTGTGCCACCCGCGGTTGCGCCCGGGTGAGGTGCGCGCCGTCGCACGCGCGATCGAGTCGTCGAACACCTTCCGCCTGACGGTGGTGGCTGCCGATCGGCCCGGCTTGCTCGCCGACACCGCGGCCACTCTCGCGTCCGAGGGCGTGTCGATCGTCGCCGCGTCGGCCACGACCTGGCCGGAGCAACGCCTCGCGCTGCACTCGGTCACCGTCCGGTCCGACACCGCCTTCGACGCACAGCGCTGGTCGGTGATCGGCAGCAGGCTGAGCTCGATGGCCACCGACGATTCGCCGCACTACCCCTTCGTTCCGTCTGATCACGCAACCGTCACACGCAGCGGCGCCGGCGCGGGCATGGACTCGTCCGTGGTGCGCGTCACCGCACCGGATCGGCTCGGACTGCTCTCGGCGATCTGCCGTTGGTTCGCCGACGCCGACGTGTCGATCGAGGCGGCCTCCGTCTCCACGGTCGACGGGATGGCCGAGGACGTCTTCCTCGTCACCGGTGACTGCGACATCCACGATCTCGAGCATCAGCTGAGCGGCAAGCAGCCGAGCGGTGCGCCGCTGGCGATGATCGGCGCGATGCTTCGCCGCCTGCGCGCGAGCTGAGCGTCAGAGCCCCGTCGGGTCCGGACTCGGGTTCGGCCCCGGATTGGTGCGCCAACGAGTGAGGCCGTTGACGAACGTCTCGATGTGGTCGATCAGACCGCCCGATTCCCCGAGGACGAGCAGCGCTGCCGGCCGTCCGGCATCGAGGACGACGAAGCCGATGCTCCCCTCGACCGGTACCGGCACGAGGACCCGCTTGGTCTCCGGACCCAGGATCGCCAGCAGCCGGCGTGCCACGACTGGCCGACCCTGCAACCGTTGGAAGCCCCGCCGCCCATCACCGATCAGGGTCGCCACACCGACGATCTCCGGGTCCAGGACCTCCATGAGATCGCTCAGATCGCCGCCGGCGCACGCCGCGATGAACCGCTCGGTCAGCACCCGATGTTCGTCTGCGGCATCCGGCGCCGCACGTCGCGACGGCGCGGCACCCTCGCGCACCGTGCGCCGGGCGCGACTGGCCAGCTGCCGGCACGCCGCGGGCGTGCGGCCGACGATCTCCGCAATCCCGTCGAACGAGAACCCGAACACGTCGTGGAGCACGAACGACGTTCGCTCGGCGGGGGTGAGCCGGTCCAGCACGACAGCGAGCGCGCGCTGCACCTGATCGTCGAGGGTCACCCGGTCGGCCGGATCGGCCGGGGCGAGAGCGTTCAACGAGACGGCCGCAACGGTGGTCGCGGTCGGGTCGGCACCGCTGGCTGACTCTCGGCGGGCGTGCGCGGAGCGGAGCCGATCGAGGCACAGTCGACGCATCACCACGACCAGCCAGCCGCGAGGATCATCCAACTCAGCGAGCGGCACCTGCGCCAGCCGGCCGAATGCTTCCTGGACGACGTCCTCGGCCTCGGCATGCTGGCCGAGCATCCGAAAGGCCATGCCGTAGACGTACGCGCGGTCGTCAGCCCACACCTGCTCGATGGTGCGGCCGATCGGCGACATCGGGTCAGCGGCGTCGTGATCCATGTGACCTCTCCTCGCTCGTTGACGTTGGACAACCTCCTCGGACGAGACAGCCCGACCGAATGTGACACCGACATCGGACACACCCGGAATCAGTCACATTCTCATCCGGTGCATCGTCCGATGTGCCATGAACCTCCGACAACCCAACCGTTCGATCTCGATCGAGGTCAGCGGGCTCTCCAAGACCTGGCCCAACGGCGTGATCGCCGTCGACGCGATCGACTTCGATGTCGCAGCCGGTGAGGTCTTCGGCCTCCTCGGGCCGAACGGCGCCGGCAAGTCGACCACCGTCGGCATGCTCACCACCGCGGTGGCGCCGACCGGCGGCTCGGCGTGGCTGCGCGGCCATGACGTCACCCGCGATCCACGATCTGCTCGGGCCGTCAGCGCAGTGGTGTTCCAGGACGCTGTCGTCGATCGGGCCCTGACCGGCCGGCGCAACCTCCAGACCCACGCCCGGCTGTGGGGCGTGGCACCCGACGTGGCCGTGCGGCGGATGGACGAGCAGATCCGCCAGTTCGATCTCGGCGCGTTCATCGATCGGCCGGTCGCGACGTACAGCGGCGGCCAGAGCCGGCGTATGGAGATCGCTCGCGCGCTGCTGTCCGAGCCGCGGGTGCTGTTTCTCGACGAGCCGACGGTGGGGCTCGATCCCCGCATCCGCCACGAGTTGCTCGATCACATCGCCGCGATGCGCGACCGCTTGGGCATGTCGGTGCTCCTGACCACCCACTACCTCGACGAAGCGGAGCGCCTGTGCGACCGGATCGCCGTCATGCACGCCGGCAGGATCGTCGCCCTCGACTCGCCCGCCAACCTGCTGGCACGGTTCGGCGAGGAAGTGCTCGAGCTACGCGTCGTCAGCGACGCCGAGGGCGTCCTTCGCTCACTGCGCGCTGCCGGTCTCGCCGGCTCCGAT
>JAOBWQ010000528.1 GCA_025463425.1 Ilumatobacteraceae bacterium
TGTGATCGTCGGCGCGGTAGGTGGGATAGTCCTGGTGCCAGTACCACATGTCCCCGTTGAACGGCGCCTTGTTGTTCACCACCAACTGGAAGACGTAGGCGGGTTCGCCGAGCAGATCCTCGACGGCACCGAGCAGCAGTGGGTGACGAACCAGACGGGCGAGCACCTCGTTGTAGAGGTGCGGGTTGAAGACGCTGCGCAGCGTGCGCCCATCCTTCTCCAGTACCAGCCCCGGCCGCTGACCGTCGGCGACGATGCGGTCGCACTCGTCGTTGATCGTGACCACGTCTTGCGCCGACAGCAGCCCGGGGTGGAAGACGTGACCAACTTCCTCGTACTCAGCGATGGACACCATGGATTCGACTCCCCCGGTCTCGGTGCGCCGAGACTAAACGAATCGTTCGCGCCCGTCCGCGCTCGTGGGCGTTTGAGCGCAGTGTCGACAGGGCACGGAGGCTTCATGGCTGGCGTTGCAGTGATCACCGAAGCGTGCATCGGCACGAAGGATCGTGCCTGCGTCGACGTCTGCCCCGTGCAGTGCATCTACGAGTACGACGCCACGACTGCCACGCTCAGCTCCGAGCAGATGGCCGGCAGCGGCATCGTGGAGAACAGCCACCAACCCAACGCCGACTCGGTCGCGATCTTCGGCGACACCATCCTGTATGTGAACCTGGACGAGTGCACGTCGTGCACGGCGTGCTATCAGCCCGACGTCTGTCCGGTCGGTGCCATCTACTCGGAAGATCACCTTCCCAACGGTGCGCCGAACGGTCCCAGGTACAACTCGACGGACCCGAACACGGGACACGACCACACCTTCTTCCTCCAGCTCAGCCACGACGTCTTCGCCGACTGACCGCCCGCGCGCTGACAACGAATGCACCTCACGGACGCTCGCGCTCAGCCGCCTGGCGTGTAGCCGAGGGGCAGGAACGACGCGTCGCTGACGCCGGTGAGGGTCACGAGCGGGCCATTGCCCTGGCCAACCCGGCAGAGCTGCTGGGACAGATCACAGAGGATGAACCAGGTGTTCGCCGGTGAGTCGAAGTGTGCGTAGTCGACTTCGGCGCGGATGCCGGTGGACGCATCGGGTCCGCCAGCGGGAACGGTCAGTTCCTCACCGCCGGGCATCAGATCACGTACCACCAGCCGCTGCCCGTCGGCGCACTGGAGCATCAGAGCGATAGAGGACTGTCCGATCCACGGACCGATGAAGCGCGAGTAGTTCCCGCCCGACACCGAGCAACCGTCGCCGAAGGTGATCTGTTCGCCCGTCTCCAGATCGAAGACGAGGTACTCATGCTTGTCGTCGTAGACCTCGAGCGCAACGAAGCGACCATTGGCGCTATATGTGGCCGAGGCGACGTTCCGCGCCGCAACGCCCGTCAGCAACGTCCGACCAGGGACATCGGGGTGCTGTGCATCGAAGACCTGGAACGTCGCCTCGAACGGCAGTTGCGTGCCCACGCCGTCGGCCCCCATCGTCCCGGCTTCCGGGCACCTGCTGCTGAGCGTCACCACGTACCGGTCGTCGGGGCTGACGGACAGCACATGGGCCCGGGTCGGCAACGCCGACCCGGCGGCGCTGCGCACCGTCACGACGTTCTGTCCGCACAGGTCGACGTCGGGGTAGAACGTGGTGTCGAGGGTGCCGGCGTCGTAGAAGACCTGATCGAACGCGTACGCGACCGCGCCGAGGTCGACGTTCGATCGTGGTCGACCGGGCAGGGCCACCTGAGCCGCGCTCGATCGATCGACGTCGGCGACATCGGTGCCGGTGGGCGCGCCACTGACCGGGTCGACCAGGGTCATCACGAGTCCGGGGTCGGTGACCGGTCCGGTGGTGGTGTAGACGACCGACGGAGCCCCGAGGGTCGACGTTGCTGCAGTGGTCGTCGGCGATTCGGTAGACGACGGTGCTGCCGTCGTGGTCGTCGGCACGGCGGAGCTCGAGGGCGCTGCCGTCGTCGGGAGGGACGAGGTCGTGGGCTCGGTGGTCGCCACGGAGATGGCCGGCACGAGGCCGGTCTGCTTGTCCCGGCTGGTCAGGACCACGGCGCCCACGGCCATGACCGCTACGGCGGCGGTGATGGCGAGTGCCGCGCGGACGGAGGCCTTGTTGCGGCGCGTCCGCTGGGCTCGGGCCGGGCCATCGACCGGCGCCGGCCGACGAAGTTGGTTGCCCGCATCGCGTGCCATCGCGTCGATGCGTGCGTCGGCGCCGTCGTCGGTCGAGTGGTCCTCGGGGTCAGTGGGTCGTGACACGTCAGGCTCCGAGTTGGATGGCGAGCGCTGCACGAGCGCGGGTCAGATCTGAACGCACGGTTCCTTCGGGAACCGACAGGATTGAGGCGACCTCGGCGACGGATCGGTCGCCGGCGTAGTGCAGAACCATCACCGCGCGGTGACGCTCCGGGAGACGCCGGACCACCGCCCAGAAGGCCAACGCGTCAGGCGATGGACCAGCGGTCGTCGGTTCGACGCGGCGGAGCCGGGCCAGGTGGTTGGCCTCGGTCCGGCGGCGACGCCACCAGCTCGTGCAGGCGTTCAGCAGCACGCGGTGGGCCCAACCTCCGGGGCGGTCGAGGCGCTGCACAGCACGCCAGCGGATCAGCGACTTGACCATCGTGTCCTGCACCAGGTCCTCGGCCGACTCACTCGACCCGACCAGAGCGGTCGCGACAGCGACGAGACCGGGATACTCGGCTCGGTAGAACTCGTCGAACGAGACGGCAAACGGAATGGTGAGAGAAGCGTCGTTGGTCATGTCGAGGTTCACGTTGTCGAAGGTCAGTGTTGCATTCATCGTCAGGACACACGTCTGACCGGTGGGTCGCGCTGCAGGATTCTTACAAATCGCTCACCGATCACTTCGCGGCCGGTTGATGGCGGAGACGATCCAGGCCTCGGAGTCGAACCGAACCCCGGCCTCGCTGTTGTGAGCCTCGATCGTTGCCCGCAGCCGGCCCAGGGTTCGGCCTGCCGTCGTCGCGTCGAGGCGTGCGAGGCGGGTTTCGACCTTCCAGAGGTGGAGCACCGCGGCATAGGCGTCTTCGATACCGGCCCCGTAGTAGACGGGCTCGCGGACCGCTGCGAGTTGCACGACGTCGAATCCGGCGTCAGTGAGGATCCGGTCGACGGTCGTGGGGTCCGCGAGTGAGAACGCGTTCGGCCCATTGGTCGACTGCGGTGCGGTCTCCCAGCTCAGCGCCTCATCGATCGCAGTCGCCCATTCGTTGCGGTCGCGTTGTGCCCACACCAGCATGACGAGACGTGCTCCGGGTTGTAGCGCTCGGCCGACGTTGACGAACGCGGCCACGGGGTCGGCGAAGAACATGGTGCCGAACCGACTGAGGCAGATGTCGAACCGAGAGGCGGGGAACGGAAACGTTTGGGCGTCTGCACATTCGAACGTGACGTTGTCGAGTTGCTCCTCGTTCGCGAGTCGACGGGCCTGTTCGAGCATCACTTCTGACACGTCCACCCCCAGCGCGCTCCCACCGCGGCCGGCTGCCTGCGCGGCCTGGCGTGTGGTCTGGCCGGCACCACACCCGACGTCCAGGACGTGTTCGTTCGGCCGGATGTCGGACGCCGCGCGGAAGTGCTCGTTGTGGAGCCGCAGTTCGGCGTCGTAGAAGCCGAGATCGAACGTCATCGCGCAGACAGTACCGGTCGCGTTTTCGAGCCCGCCGGTCCGCCGGCCTCACGAGACGCGCGAGCATGGGTGCCCCCCACGACACAGAGGACTGCGCATGCGAACGACACGAGTCATCGCTGACCTGAAGGTCGCCGACATCGACGTGGCACGCGCCTTCTACGCCGACTTCCTCGGGCTGAGCGTGGAGGCCTTCAACCTCGGTTGGGTCGCCCGGTTCGAGACCCCCGACGGACGAGCGAACATCCAGCTCGTCACTCGCGACGCGACCAGCCCCGAGGATCCGGTGGCGTCCGTTGCCGTCGGAGACGACATCGACGCTGCCTATGCCGAGGCCCAGCGTCGTGGCTACGAGATCGTCCATCCGTTGACGCACGAGGCGTGGGGCGTGCGCCGGTTCTTCGTCCGCGACCCCGACGGGAACGTCATCAACATCGTCAGCCACCGCGACGACTGACGCGCACCGTGCTCGCACAATCGGCGAGGGTTGCGCTCTGGCCGGTCTGGTACGAAGAGTCCATGACAGACAAGCCCGACGTTCCCATCTCGGAGGTCGAGCGATTTCTCGTCGCGCAGCACGGTGGGCCGATCGAGTCGCTGGCCCCGCTTCCAGGCGGGTTCTGGTCAGCTGCCTACGGCTACCGCGTCGGCGGCCAGGATCTGGTGCTGCGCCTGGGCACCATCGCCGATGGATTCGATGCCGATCGTGTCGCGATGGCGTTCAACGGGCCCGACCTCCCAGTACCCACGATCATCGCGATCGGCAAGGCCTTCGACGTCGGCTACGCGATCTCCGAGCGGCATTACGGACGGTTCCTGGAAGACGTCCGAGCCGAGGAGAGTCCGCGGTCCGCACCAATGGTCAGCCGCCTGCTTCGAGCGCTGCGGACCGTGGAAGAACGCCCCGACCTCTCCGTGCTCGGCCAACCGGCGAGCCTCGCTCCACAGGACACCTGGCGCAACCACCTCCACCAGCAGCTGGTCGACGACGGCGCCTCGCGGACCGCAGGCTGGCGAAGCGCACTCCGCAAAGATCTCCAGCTCGATCGCCTCTTCAGCGCTTGCGAGCATCGCATCGAAGGACTGCTGGACGCCTGCGTCGAGCGGCGCCACGTCGTTCACGGTGACCTGCTCTACCAGAACGTCCTGATCAGTGAGGACGCATCCACGGTGACTGGCGTCTTCTCCTGGAAACACTCGATGCGCGGTGACTTCCTCTGGGACACCGCGTACTGCACCTTCTTCTCGTCCTGGTACCCGGGCGTCGCCGCCGCCGATCCGTGGGCCGCCACACTCGCGACCTCGACTGATGAGCAACGATGCGATGCCGCTGCCCGCCACCACTGCTATGAGCTCACGATCGGCGCCCGCCGCCTCGGCGACTATCTCGTCACGAATGATGAACAAAATCTCCAGACCGGTCAACGACGCCTGGCCGAGATCCTCGAGCGAGGACGGCTCCCCGAATCCCCGCGTCGATAGCCGACCACGGGAACAGACGTCGGCGTCGGCACGTCGATCGGTGTCAGGTCTCCAGCAGGCTTGCGTACTTGTCGAGCAGCGGGAGGATGGTGTCCGCTGGAGCGGACGGCAGGCTCAAGACGCAGCGGGAAACACCGACCTCGCGATAGGCGTCGATGATCGCGCTGTCGCCCGGCACTCCGAAGACGCCGATCTCCAACGTGGCGGGATCGCGACCGGCAGCCTCTGCGGCGGCGCGCAGGTCGTCGATCGGGCCGAACACTGATCGGCGGCCGTGGATGGGCATCCAGCCGTCGCAGTACTCGATGATGTGACGGAACGTGATCGGGCCACCCGCGCCGCCCATCACGATGGGCGGATGGGGCTGTTGAACCGGCTTCGGCCATGACCAGGTCGGTTCGAACTTGACGAACTCCCCGCTGTAGCTCGCCTCCTCGTTGGTCCACAGCTCCCGCATTGCCATCACCTTCTCGCGGGCGATGGCCCGACGCCGTGACGGATCGACACCGTGGTCTGCCATCTCCTCCGTGTTCCAGCCGACGCCGATACCGAAGATGAAGCGGCCGCCACTGACGAGGTCCAAGGAAGCGATCGTCTTGGCGAGCACGATCGGATCGTGTTGGGCCACGAGACAGATGCCCGTCGCCAGTTTCAGCCTCGACGTGGCAGCGGCCGCGCTGGTGAGGGCGACGAACGGATCGAGCGTTCGTTTGTACTCGTCCGGTAGCTCCGGCCCACCGGGCCACGGGGTGAGACGGCTGGTCGGAATGTGGGTGTGCTCGGTCACCCACAGCGACTCGAAGCCGCGCTCCTCGAGCTCCCGGGCAAGCACGTCGGGACGAATCGACAAATCGGTCGGGAAGATCAGCGCTCCGACGTCCATCGCTCCAACCATAGAGCGTGCCGAGACAGTCACATGGCGGGCGAGATCAGCGACCGAAGCA
>JAOBWQ010000582.1 GCA_025463425.1 Ilumatobacteraceae bacterium
GACTCTCGCGAGCACTTCGAGATGCGCGTCCACAAGCGCTTGATCGACATCATCGATCCGAACCCGAAGACGATCGACAGCCTGCAGCGCATCGAGCTGCCGGCCGGCGTCGACATCGAGATCAAGATCCAGGGCAGCTGACCCTGAACAACTGACGAGAAGGGCAGCCGCGTGCGGCTGCCCTTCTTGCGTTTTCGGGTGCGGTAAAAGCTGAGTAAGGAATATCCGACCCGCGAGCGATGGCGGACTCGCTGCGTTAGACAAGAGCGCGATGACCTACCCGTTCGCGCCACCTGAGCTGCCCGTGGAGCCCCCGTACTCCACCCCGCACGTCACCCCGCCGCCGACGCAGTGGCCGGTGGCGGCATCGCCGTCGGTCGTGATGGAGTCGGCCGTGCTGCCCACCGGTGGACACCGTCGGCGCAACGTGGCCTTGATCGTGGCCGCGTGCGCGATCTGTGCCGTGGGCGCGTTCGCCATCGCCAGGGCCTCGGTGTCCGACGAGTCGAAGAGCTCCACCGCGAACCAACCCGCAGCCGGGTCGCCGGTCACCATCGCTCCGGTGTCCACGGTTGCCCCGGCGACCGGAGAGTCGGCCTCGGGAGCGGCGGGGCTCGACGTGATCGGCATCGTGGCCAAGATCCGCAGCAGTGTGGTCAAGGTCTCGGTGGACATCTCGGCGACGTCGAGCACCGGCGCGGGTGAGGGTGTCGGCACCGGTGTCATCCTGACGGCCGGCGGCGAGATCCTCACCAACGCCCACGTCGTGTCCGATGCCGACAAGGTTCGGGTCGTGCTCGACGGGCAGAGCGACCCGGTGGCCGCCAAGGTGCTCGGCGTCGATGTCGGCAACGACCTCGCCCTGCTCAAGATCGACGGCAAGGACCTGCCCGTGATGGCCTTGGCCGACAGCGACACCGTGAAGGTCGGCCAGCCCGTGGTGGCGATGGGCTACGCCCTCGACCTCGAAGGTGACGCATCGGTGACCGCAGGAATCGTCTCGGCGCTCAACCGCTCGATGGTGACCGACAACGGTGCCCTCAACGGGCTGATCCAGACGGATGCGGCGATCTCCTCTGGCAACTCCGGCGGTCCGCTGGTCAACGCGTCCGGCGAGATGATCGGCATCAATACCGCCGTCGCCCGTGGTGACACGACCAACACGGCGACCAACATCGGCTTCGCGATCTCCACGAAGGAGATCGAGAAGATCATCGACCAGCTGAAGACCTCGGGCAGCACCGACCAGCGCGCCGAGGGCTACCTCGGCATCGGCGTCGAAGATCGTCACGACGGCGGACGCGGCGCGATCGTCTCCGATGTCCAGTCGGGCTCTCCCGCCGACAAGCTCGGGCTGCAGAACGGTGACGTCGTGACGAGCGTCGACGGCGTGGAGATCAACGGTCAGGGTGGGCTGATCGCAGCCATCAGGGACAGCGCGCCCGGCGACAAGGTGACCATCGACTACTCCCGAAACGGCAAGAACCTGCACGGCACGGCCACCCTGGTCGCTCGTCCGCAGAGCTGACGGCGCCGTTCGCGAATCGTCAATGTTGTCCCGCTCCGGCGCGCATCGCGACAGCCGCCGCTAGACAGTGTCGATGTCGTCGTCGTTCCCGCCGCCGCGCATCGCTGACCCCTACGTGCCGATGCCGGCACCGGTGGTGGACGAGGCCGCGCCGCAGCAACGGCAGCTCAGCCGCTGGCGACGGCCAGTCCGAGCAACGTGGATCGTGCGCACGGTGGCCGTGGCGTGCATCGCGTGGTGCGCGGCGTTGGTCGGGGTCTACGTCGGCGCGCGGGTCGAGCGCAACGACCAGGTCGGCACGCATCACGTGTCGACCCAGGCGCCGGTGGTCGGCGGGCCGCGGGATCCGGCGCTCGCCGGTGGCATCGACGTCGCATCCGTCACCGCAGCCCTTCGACCGAGCGTCGTGAGCGTCTCCTCGGACGTCAGCGACGCCGACTTCACGGGTGAGGGCGTCGGCACCGGGGTGGTGCTCACGGCCGACGGCCAGATCCTCACCAACGCCCACGTCGTGGCCGGTGCCACCACGGTGCGGGTGCGGCTCGATGGCGAGCGCGATCCACGGCCCGCCACGGTGGTCGCTGCCGACGCCGACAACGATCTCGCGTTGCTCCAGGTCGATGTCGACGGTCTGTCCCCGGCAACGCTGGCCGATCCGTCCAGCGTGCGCGTCGGCGATGACGTGATCGCGATCGGGTTCGCGCTCGATCTCGACGGCGATGCCAGCGTCACCCGCGGGATCGTCAGCGCGCTCGACCGCACGCTGATCACGAACACCGGTGCGCTCGACGGTCTGATCCAGACCGATGCGGCGATCTCGTCGGGCAACTCCGGCGGCCCGCTCGTCAACGCCGCGGGTGAGGTGATCGGCATCGACACCGCGATCGCGCGCGGTGACGCGACCAACACGGCGACCAACATCGGGTTCGCGATCTCGATGGGCCAGGTCCTCCCCGAAATCGATGTGCTGCGAGCCCAGGCCGGTGGAGGCTCACGGGATCCCGGGTTCCTCGGTGTCGGTCTCGAGGACCGCACCGACGGAGGGCAGGGCGCAGTCGTCACCGACATCAGCCCCGACTCGCCTGCAGCGGTCGCGGGCCTCGAGGCCGGCGACATCGTCGTCGAGGTCGACGGGCTGAAGGTCGACGGCACCGGTGGAGTGATCGGCGCGATCCGCGGGCACCAACCGGGCGACGACGTGCAGGTCACTGTCGAACGCAACGGCGATCCACTCACGGTCGACGTCACCCTCGCAGAGCGACCACCCACCACTGGCTAACGTGCCGCACGTGTCGAGCCACCACCTTCCGCTGCGGCGCCGACTCCTGGCGGCCGTAGCCGGGGTCGGCCTGATCGCTGCGGGAACGGGCGCCTCTGGCTCCCGCGTGTCGGCCACGGGCGCGGCGGCCGTGGCTGCCCCCGCCGCTGCTCCGGTGCGATACATCGACTCGACGTTCACCGTCGACGTCCAGCGCGACATCACGTACGCAACGGCCGTCGATGTCGACGGCAACACCGAGGTGCTGACGCTGGACGCGTACACGCCGCACGGCGACACCTCTGCCGCCCGACCGGTCTTCATCTACGCGCACGGCGGGTTCTTCGCGCTCGGGGACAAGTCCGAGGGTGCCGGCTGGGGCAACCGCCTCGCACAGCGCGGGTACGTCGTGGTGTCGATCAACTACCGGCTCAGCTCGACGTTCGTGACGGCACCCGTCGACACCGATCGCGAGCGCGACGAGATCGACGACGCTCGGATCGACATGCAGACGGCAGTTCGGTGGGTGCGTTCGATGGCCACCTCCCTCCGCATCGATCCGAACAAGATCGCCGTCGGTGGCAGCTCGGCTGGCGCCGTGACTGCACTGGGTGTTGCGGTCCACAACGAAGACGTCGCGGTCGATCAATGTCCGCAGTACTCGTCAGCAGTGTGCACCGCCGTGTCCTACTCAGGTGCGAACGACCCACTCGTCGTCGACTCCGGTGATGCGGGCGCGATCTTCCACCACGGCACGGCGGACACGATCGTGCCGTTCGAACAGGCACAGCAGACGCGGGACGCGATGATCGCCAGCGGGCTGCCGGTGCAGTGGAACGAATACGCGGGCGTCGGGCACGGCCTGAACGCTGAGTCGAATGCGATCGCAGACGTTCGTACGATCCAGTGGCTGGCCGATCGAGTGGCGAATGCGGGCTCTCCGTGCTCGCCCGCTGTGGCCGCGCACCACCGCGTTGCCGGCGGACAACAGACCGTGTTCCGCGGTCTCGCCGGTCGGTCGGCCGTGATGTCGATCACGGGTGTCGACAACGACCTTCCCGGCTTCGTCCAGATCCTCCCGTGCGGTGCTGCCCCGGGTGGGTCCTCCAACCTGAACCTCGACTCAGCCGGACAGACGCGCAGTGTCCTCGGCGTGACGCGTCTCGGCGCTGACGGCACAGCCTGCCTCTACAACCTCACGCGCATGCATCTGGTCGCCGACCTACAGGGATACTTCGCGCCCGGCTCGTTCGACGACATCGACGACATCCGCGTGCTGGACACGCTGTCCGGGTCAGCGGCCGGCATTCCCGCCGGGAGCCAAACCGAGGTCCACGGACGACCTGGAACCACCGCCGTGGCGTCCCTCGTCGTCACCGAGGCCGGCGGTGCGGGGTACGTGCAGGTGCTGCCGTGCGGCAGCACACCCGGCGGATCGTCCAACCTCGACGCCGATGCCCCAGGTCAGACGCGCGCAACACTGGTCTTCCTCCAGTTCGACGCGATCGGACGCGCCTGCGTGTTCAACCAGATGCGGACGCAACTGATCGTCGACATCCAGGGCTACCTGGCGCCGTCGGCCGTGGACGATGTCGCCGATGTCCGGCTGGTCGACACCCGGGTCGCCGCGCCGCCCACGGCCGGCAGCCAGGTGGTCGTCAACGGTCGAGCGAACAGCACGGGGGTTGTCTCCCTCGTCGCCACGGGCACCACCGCTCCGGGCTACCTGCAGTTCCTGCCGTGTGGCTCGGTGCCGGGATCATCGTCGAACCTCAACGTCAGCGTGGCTGGCGAGACCCTGGCCGGGCTGGCCTTCGTCCACTTCGACGCTTCGGGCCGATCGTGCGTGTACGTGCAGCAGTCCGAGCACGTCGTGGTCGACTTGCAGGGATACCTGACCGACGGCGCGTTCGACGACGTCGCCGACGTCCGCGTGCTCGACACCCGCGGCTGAGTCAGCCGATCGGGATCAGCGGGAACCGGGGATCGTCCAGGGGTTCGCCGACGACGAGCGCGCGCTGCTCGAACGGTGGGGAGTGCAACCACGGCCGCAGCGCGAAGACAGCGTCGTCGCCGAGGTAGCGCATGCTGACCGCGCGCCTGCGGCCCGTCGTCAACCCGGCGGTGCCCGGGGCCGCATGCAAGATCCGGTACGAGAACGCGATGACGTCGCCCGGCTCGACATCGAAGCGAACGATGCGATGTTGCCCGCGTTCGGACTCGATGTCGGGCACGAGCTCGAACCGCGAGTCCGGGGACGCATACGCAGTGCTGTCGACGAACTTACGCGGCACGAAGCTGCGTCCCCAGCGATGTGAGCCGACGAGGAACTCGACCCCCGCTCGGGCCGGGATGGCATCGAGCGCGATCCAGAAGCTGACGTTCTGGTCGCCGTCGACGCAGTAGTAAGGCTGGTCGTGGTGCCATGGCGTGATCTCGTTGGTGCCCGGCTCCTTGACGAGCACGTGCTCGTGGAAGAACCGAACCGACGTGCTCTGCATGAGCGCCGCGGCGATGCGGGGGAGATCCGATTCGATCGCGACCTCTCGATAGGCGTCGATGCGCGTCCAGCTGACGTAGTCGCCGAAGAACCGCCCGGACGCATCGCCTGCGGTGTAGTCGCTGGCCCACTCGCTCGGCTCCGCCATGTTGGCCTCGACGGCGTCGCCAAGCACCGCGAGTTGGCTTGCCGTCACCGCGCAGCGCAGCAGGGTCACGCCGTCGCGTTGGAACTCCTCGATCGAACGCTGGGCAACGAGTGGCTCGTCCATGCCTGCATCGTACGATGCGCCGGGTGGACGACGCCGAGCTCCCCAACGCCGCTGTCGTGTCGCCGCGCTGGGTGCAGTGGCGGCGCACGATCGACATCGCTGACTACGACGCACGGTTCGAACGCCTCGCCGCATCCGGCAAGGACGTGCACGGCGAGGCCGACCTGATCGAGTCGCTGCATCCGACGGCCGTGCTGGACGCCGGCTGCGGCACCGGTCGGATCGCGATCGAGATCGCCCGCCGCGGGATCGACGTCACCGGCGTCGACCTCGACGCCGACATGGTCGCTGCGGCCGCCGCCAAAGCGCCGGCGCAGCCGTGGATCGTCGACGACCTCGCCCGGATGCAGTTGCCGCGTCGCTTCGACCTGATTGCGATGCCGGGCAACGTGATGCTGTTCTGCCAGCCGCTCGATCGTCGATTGATCGTCCACAACCTCGGCCAACACCTGCTGCCCGGCGGCCTGCTCGTGGCCGGCTTCTCGATCGAGCGGGACGGGTACTCGCTGGCCCAGTGGGACGCGCACTGCGCCGCCAGCGGACTGACGCTGCAGGCCCGGTACGCGACGTGGAACCGCGATCCGTTCGTCGAGGGCGGTGACTACCACGTGTCGATCCATCGGCGGACCGAACGCTTCACCGTGCACGATCTCGTCGCCGAGGCGCGTGGTCGTCTACAGCGCCTCACGCCGGCTGCGCTCCATGCGGCGATGCGCAACGGCGACCAGATCGCGGTGGTCGACACTCGCCAGGCCATCGATCTCCATGCGCTCGGCTCGATCCCCGGCAGCTTCCATGTCCCTCGAACCGTGCTCGAATGGCGGCTCGATCCGGCCAGCGGGTACTCCGAACCGATCGCCGCCGATCCTGCGCAGCGGATCGTGCTGGTGTGCAACGACGGCTACTCGTCCAGCCTGGCCGCAGCGAACCTCCAGCGGATCGGCTTCCCCAACGCCACCGACCTCGTCGGCGGCTTCGCCGCCTGGCGTCGCGCCGGCCTCCCCATCGCCCCCTCCGCCTGAGTGGTTCCGCGCAAGGTCCAGTCCCTCCTGGCGCGGATGTCCAGGCGAACAACTGCAAGCGCGCGGCGAATAGGGTCCGCGAGATGAACACCGTCTTGTTCGAGGCGATCGGTGATGTCGCCGTCGTCACCATCAACCGGCCCGAGGTCCGCAACGCGGTTGACGGGCCGACAGCGGCGCTGCTGGCCGACGCGTTCCGGCGCTTCGACGCCGACGACCAGCTGTCCGTGGCAGTGCTGACAGGTGCCGGCGGCACGTTCTGCGCAGGCGCCGATCTGAAGGCGATCTCCAGCGGGCAGGGCAACCGGGTCGATCCTGCGGCGCAGGTCGATGGTCCGATGGGGCCGACGCGGTTGCTGCTGACCAAGCCGGTGATCGCGGCGGTCGAGGGGTTGCCGTTGCGGGCGGCCCCGAGCTGGCCATCTGGTGCGATCTCCGGGTCGCCGCGACGGACGCCACCTTCGGGGTGTACTGCCGGCGCTGGGGTGTGCCGCTCGTCGACGGGGGCACGGTGCGACTCCCGCGCTTGATCGGCCACAGCCACGCGCTCGACCTG
>JAOBWQ010000590.1 GCA_025463425.1 Ilumatobacteraceae bacterium
GGTGAGATGGTCGACAGCGGCATCATCACGGCCGCCATCGGCAGGAGGCTGACTGCGCCCCGCACGGCGGAGAAGCCGAGCACCGCCTGCAGGAACTGGACGATGACCAAGAACAGCGCGGACATGACAGCGAACGTGATCATCAGTCCGACCGAACCAGCAGCCAGGGTGCGGTTGCGGAACACGCTGAGGTCGAGCAGCGGAACTTCCTGGCGCAGCTCCCAGCGGACGAAGGCGATCGCGGCGACGACGCCGATGACCATCCCGGCCACCGTGGTCGGGTCGCTCCAGCCGGCCTCGGGCCCCTGGTGGATGCCGAGCACGATGCCGCCGACGGCGAGCACCGAGAAGATCGATCCGCCGAGGTCGAAGCGCGCGGTGTGGTGGTCCTTGGAGTTCGGCACGAACCGGAAGGTCATCGCCAGGGCCGCGAGGGCGAGCACGGTCGGGCCGGCGAACAGCCACGGCCAGGTGAAGTTGTCGACCAGCACCGCGGAACCGACCAGTCCGAGGATGCCGCCGGCACCGGCGAAGCCGGCCCAGATCCCGACTGCCCGGCCACGCTCTTCGGCGGGGAAGCTGGACGTGATCACCGACAGCGTGACCGGCATGATCATGGCCGCAGCGACGCCGGCGGCCACGCGGGCGAGGATCAGCATCGTCGGTGACGACGCCGTCGCCGCGGCGATGTTCGCCAGCGAGAAGAGCACGAGGCCGGCTGACAGCACGTGGCGGCGGCCCCATCGGTCGCCGATCGCGCCGATCGCCAGGAGGAGTGCGGCGAGGGCGACGGTGTAGCCGTTGATCACCCAGAGCAACTGGCTCTGGGTTGCGCCGAGATCGCTCGACAACTGCTGCTGGGCCACGTTCAGGCCCGAGACCGAGGCGATGACCGCCACCAGGGCAGTGCACATTGCAACCAGGATCATCTTCCGCCGCTTGGCGTCGGCGACGACGACGGCATCGTCGGGGTCTGGCGCTCCGGTCGCTCGTGGTTCGGCAATGTGTGTCATGTCGTCGTCTCCGGTTCAGCTCATCAGTCGAGGGATGAACGCTACGATACGGTATCGTTGTGTTATGGACAACGAGGCCGACGTGATTCCGGTGCGACAAGCGTCACCACTACGCTGTGCGCCCGTGGTCAACCCCCGCATCACCCGGTCCCGGGAGGCCCTGCTCAACGCGGCGCGAGAGCTGCTGCTCCAGGGTGGGCCGGATGCGATCACCGTCGACGCGGTGGCCGCCCGATCCGGTGTCGCCAAGTCGACGCTCTACCGCCACTGGGCGACGCGCGACGAACTCGTGGTCGACCTGTTCGACCACATCAAGCCGCCGATGATCGAGCTCGACCCGTCACTGCCGGTCGTCGATGCCCTGCGCCTCTTCGGCCGTCAGCTCGCCGCCACGGTCGGCGATCCGGAGTGGCAGTGCATGACCCCGGCGCTGCTGTTGATGAAGCTGCACCAGAACAACTTCGCCGAGATCGAGACCCGGATGCAGGAGCAGCAGCGGGCTGCGCTCGACGCAGTGCTGCAGCGCGGCATCGACGAAGGTGTGCTCCGTGCGGACGCGACGAGCGACACCTCGTTCACACTGCTCATCGGGCCGTTCATCATGGCGTCCCTGCTCGGCGTCGTCACCGTCGACGACGCGTTCGCCGACGCCGTCACCGATCACTTCATCGAAGGCCACCGCGCCCGCGCCGTCGTCTGACCCGCTCCCATCCGGCACCGGACACCGCCCCCGTTCTTGGCAGGGTTCGCCGGCTGGCGTCAGGCGGGGGAGATCTCGGCGCTCGTTCGGAACGAACCGACGGCGGGCTTGGCCGGGGTCCAGCCGGGCTTGCCGAAGACGTGGCCGAGCTTGTGCCGCAGGCCACGGGCGGACTTCACATCCCGTGCGATCGCCACGTACTCGTGGTAGGCGATTCGCAACGGGTTGTACGTCGAGATGTTCTTGGTCAGGCCGTACTTCAGCCGGCGGACTTCGGGCTCGAACGTACCGAAGAGCCGATCCCAGACGATGAGGATGCCGCCGTAGTTCTTGTCGAGGTACTGCTGGTTGGCGCCGTGGTGGGCGCGATGGTGCGACGGCGTGTTGAAGACCAGCTCGATCGGCTTGGGCAGGCGGTCGATCGCCTCCGTGTGGATCCAGTACTGGTACAGCAGGTTGAGCTGCCCGGCGCGCATCGTCACCTTGGCGGGGAAGCCGAGCAGCGGCATCGGCGCGTACACCCATGCCATCGTCAGGCCCGACCACGGCTGGCGGAGCGCGGTCGACAGGTTGTAGCGCTCGCTCGAGTGATGGCTGACGTGGTTCGCCCACAGCACCCGCACCTCGTGCATCCAACGGTGGTTCCAGTAGTAGAGGAGATCCCAGAGGACCATCGCCCCCAGCAACGAGTGCTTGCGCGAGCCGATGTTGCTGATCCGCCGCTTGAACATCGCACTGTCGAGCTTCTCCAGCAGCGCCGCGGTTGCGAAGGTCGCCGCGACGCTGCCGACCAGCATCGTCAAGCTGGCGGTGGTGTCCTTGCGTTCGTAGCCGAGCGGTACGAGCGGGTCCGGCGGGAGCTCGGTGCCCGACAGGGTCTGTAGGTCGGCGCCGGCCAGATCGCCGAGCACGCGCACGGGCTGCCCGCGCTTTCTGCGCCGGCGGAGCACGGCTGCCTCGGCGACCATCGTGATGATGAACAGCGGGACCGACGCCTGGTCGATGACGTCCAGCTTCTTCAGCGATGCGGCCATCCCGCGATGCTACGACGTGGGATCGGCCGACTCGGGTCGGAGCACCTCGACCAGTTCGTACAGCTCACCGTCCGGCGCGGTGAAGTGCACGTAGCGGTGGAGCTCGTTCTGCTCCGGATCGTCGACGGCGATGCCGGCTGCGGCCAACTCCCGAGACGCGAGGTCGACGTCAGCGACGAGGAAGCCGATCGTGCGCGTCGTCCCGTGGTGATCCTCGTACTCGTCGTGCACTGCGAAGCGGGAACCGTCGGGCAGTTCGAACATCGACGCATCTCCGTCGTAGCCGGCGGCGCGCCGGAATCCCAGGGTGTGTTCGACGAAGTGGCTCATCACGGCGCGACGATCGGTGGCGGTGCCGGCGAAGACGAGCCCGAGGATCTCCATCGCGCCACTGTACGGACGACCGTGGAAATACTGAGGTCAGACGGTGATCGCCGAGAGGCTGCCGTTGGTCGACACGTCGGATGTGTAGGCGACGGTCGCGGTGTCGGTCACGGAGGTGCCGTCCGGCAAGGGGATCGTGACGGTCGGCGGTGACGTGTACCCGTGGCCGGCAGTCGTGATCGTGACCGCCTCGACCGTGTACCCGCCATTGCCGCATGCGATCGGGGTGAGAGTCCAGCCAGCGGCGCACACCTGACGCGAGTTGCTCGGGGCCGGTGGCGTTCGGTGACGTGTCGATGAACCTCATCGTGGCAACGTGAGCGGATGAGCGATGGACCGGTCAGCAATCCGAAGCAGGACGGAGTCGAGCCGATCTTCCGGCACATGGACGACGACGACATGGGCTGGCGCAACGTCAAGGCGCAACGCAACGCTGACGGCACGGAGGTGTTCGTGCGCGAGAAGTGGTTCGCGTTCTCGAACAACCCGCAGTACCTGTCGCTCTACGCCGAGTACGACCCGGGCATGATCGTGCGTCGCCACGGCCACTACAGCCCGCACATCGTCTTCGTCATCGCCGGCTCGGCCACGTTCGGTGATCGCGAGTGCCCGGCCGGCACGCACATCGAGCTGCCCTTCGGCGCAGCCTTCGGTCCCGTCGTCGCCGGACCGGACGGCGTCACGTTCTTCGAGGTCATGCTCGGCGACCCGCGCAGCTGGGGCGACCAACCGGAGCTGTTCGATCAAGCGCTCAGCGCGCGTGGCGCGGTCGCGCTGCCGGATCCGCCGCTCGACTACCCGGACTGGCTGCAGGACCTGCGCACCCATTGGGCGGGCGCGGAGATCGATCCCGAGCCGTAGGTCAGTCGGCACTCGTCCTCGTCAGTGGCCTCGTCCTCGTCAGTCGGCAGTGACGTCGACCTCGAGCTCGCCGGCAGGCTCCGTGCAGCCCGCCGGCAGGCCAGGCTCGCCGAGCGCGGCCAGCACGGCGTCGACGATGCCGGACAGCGCATCCATCTGACCGTCGGACAGGACGTCGATGAACCATCGCCGCACGTCGTCGACGTGATGGGGTGCGGCCCGGCGGATGGCTTCCGAGCCGCCGCTGGTGATGACGATGAACGCACCGCGAGCGTCACTCGGGCACTCCGTGCGCTCGACGAGACCCCGGCGCTCCATCCGGGTCAGCTGGTGCGAGAGCCGGCTCTTCTCCCACTGAATGATCTTGGCCACCTCGAACGCGCGCAACCGACCGCCAGGCGCTTCGGACAGGCAGACGAGGACTGCGTATTCGCCGTCGGACAGACCGCATTCGGCGGCGAGGCTGCGGTTGAGCTGGGCGGCGAGGCGAACCTGCATCTGCATGTAGCCGCGCCAGACGCTCTGCTCGCGTGGGTCGAGCCACCGCACGGGCGCGTCGTCGACCTCGACCTCACTGGACATGGCGCGATCCTACGGGAGCGTTAGAGTCGGCTTGTCCATCCGACACTCAGCCGATCAATCGGAGCAGCTCTCATGCCCAACCCGCAGCACGCCATCCTCACCAACCTCGCCAAGTACCAGTGGTACACCCACCTCAGCCGCACCGAGGGCGCCGACCTCGACGTCATCAAGAAGGCCATCACGGCAACCCGCGCCGCGGGTTCGAACACCGGCGTCACCGCCGTCGTCAACGTGTGCTTCCTCTTCGGTCCCACGCTGCTCGCCGACATCTCCAGCGACCTGCCCGAGGACTTCCAGCCCTACCCGGGCTATGAGTCGCCCGATGGCAAGGTCGCCAAGGGCACCCAGGAGGAGCTCCTGCTCTGGGTGCACTCCGACGACAAGGACCTCTGCTGGGAGACGCAGTTCAACTTCCGCAATGCGGTCGCTGGGCACATGACCGTGGCGCGAGAGACGCCGACGTTCATCTACCGCAACAGCCTCGACCTCACCGGCTTCATCGACGGCACCGGCAACCCGGAGCCCGAGCACCAGTACGACCGCGGCATCATCCCCGACGGCCAGCCCGGCGCCGGTGGATCGTTCTGCATCGCTCAGCGTTGGGTGCACGACCTCAAGTACTTCAACTCCCTGCCGATCGAGGGCCAGGAGAACACCTTCGGTCGCAGCAAGCCGGACTCCACCAAGCTCGCCGTCCAGGTGCCGACATCGCACTTGAAGCACGTCGAACTGCGCGAGGGCGAGACCGCCGACGAGGCCACGCCGAAGCGCGGCGAGATGGTCCGCCGTTCCACGCCGTACGCGTTCCACGACGGCACCGTCGGCCTGTACTTCATGGGCTTCTGCAAGACGCAGGCTCCGCTGCGCGAGCGGATGGAGGCCATGTACGGCCACAACGGTCACGAGCGCGACGCGATCACCGACTACTCGACGCCGGCCTCCGGCTCGTACTACTTCGCTCCGTCGGTCGAGACCCTCGAAGCCTTCGCCTGATCAGCCACTGACTCGGTTCGCACTGGGGACACATCCGCTGGCACGTCCAGCGGATGTGTCCCCAGTGTCGCGTCGGGTTCACGGCGTGAACGAGCCGCTGATGTCGACCGCCAGATCGGCGCCGGACTGCGTGTAGAGGCAGACGGTGCCGCCGGTGCCGACCTTGACGATGACCAGGTTCGGCGCGGTCGAGCCCTGCACGAGGTTGAGGTTCGACGCCGTCGGCCTGCTCGACCCGCACGGGTACACGGTCACGTAGCCGTCGCCGGTCGCTCCGATGCCCGTGACGTTGAGCACGACCGCCCCGGTGCTTGCCAGGTTGGCGGCATCGACTGCGGCGACGGTGACGGTCTGGCCCGG
>JAOBWQ010000613.1 GCA_025463425.1 Ilumatobacteraceae bacterium
AGGTCCCGCTTCCCCCAAGCGGGACCTTTCCCGTTTTCGGGACTGGGCTCGCGGTGGAAGGTCGTAACATGCGGCGCATGACCTCGGGTGCGGCGTTCTTCGATCTGGATCGCACGCTGCTGGCCGGTGCGTCGGGTGAGGTGTTCAGCGGGGCGCTGCGCACGGCAGGGCTGGTCAGCCGGACGATCCCGGGCGAGAAGTTCCTCTACAACCTGTTCAACACGATCGGCGAGACGCTGCCCAGCATGGCGCTCGCCCGGCAGGCGGTCACCCTCGCCAAGGGCCGCCAGCAGCACGTCGTGCAGGAGGCCGCCGCGGCGGTCGCCGCCCAGCTGGTCGAGCGGGTGCAGCCCTTTGCCGCCGGCCTCTTCGCCGAACATCGCGCTGCCGGTCGTCCGATCGTGCTGGCCACCACGACGCCCTACGACCTCGTCAAACCCTTCGCCGACCTCCTCGGCCTCGATGACGTCGTCGCCACCCGCTACGGCGTGAACTCGGACGGCACCTACGACGGCACGTTGTCGGGCCCGTTCGTGTGGAGTGCCGGAAAACTGGCCGCTGTGCGCGAATGGGCCGAGCGCCACGGCACCGACATGGCCGCCAGCTACGCCTACAGCGACAGCGTGTACGACACCCCGTTGCTCGCCGCCGTCGGTCACCCGTTCGCCGTCAACCCCGACCCGCGGCTGCAGCTCCTGGCGGCGGCGCGGCGCTGGCCCGTGCTGCACCTCGACGTGCCACCCGGGGTCGGCAAGGTCCCCGTGGTCGGCCTGGAGCTGCAGCGGCTCGCGCTCGCCTTCACGAGACCGCTGTTCTTCCCCTACGCCCGCTTCGACATCAGTGGTGTCGAGAACATCCCTGCATCCGGTCCGGCGCTGTTGTGCGGCAACCACCGCAGCTACTTCGACGTCGCCTCCATCGCGCTGACGATCGCGAAGACCGGACGCACCGTGCGCTTTCTGGGCAAGAAGGAGGTGTTCGACGCACCGATCGTCGGACAGATCGCTTCCGCGATGGGCGGCATCCGCGTCGAGCGTGGCACCGGCAGCGACGAACCACTTCGTGCCGCTGCGGAGGCCCTGGCCGCCGGCGAAGTCGTGGCGATGATGCCGCAGGGCACGATCCCGCGGGGGATGGCGTTCTTCGATCCGGTGCTGAAGGGTCGATGGGGTGCCGCGCGGCTCGCCGCGATGACGGGTGCACCGGTGATCCCGATCGGGCTGTGGGGCACTGAGAAGGTCTGGCCGCGCAACGCCAAGCTGCCCAACGTGCTCAACCTCACCGATCCACCCCTCGTCACGGTCCGCGTCGGCGCTGCGGTGAAGCTCAAGCACGTCAGCGAGGATGCCGACACCAAGAAGCTGATGAAGTCCATCAGTGCGCTGCTACCCCCCGAAGGTCGGCAACGGTACGAGCCCACCGACGCGGAGCTCGCTGCGACGCTGCCGTCGGGGTATTCCGGAGATCCGCGAGCCGAGCACACCCGCCGTCCCGGGAAGGACCGATGAGCCGTCTGATCTCGCTGCTCCACGGCCCGAACCTCAACCTCCTCGGCCAGCGCGAGCCGCACATCTACGGCACCGCGACCATCGACGATTACGTGGACGCAGCCACGACCGCTGCGGCCGCTTCGGGCCTCGACATCGAGGCGTTCCAGACCAACCACGAGGGCGCGTTGGTCGACGCGATCCATGCTGCGCGCACGAGAGCCGCCGGCATCATCATCAACCCCGGGGCCTTCACCCACTACGCCTGGAGCCTCCATGATGCGCTGGCGGCGTTCAGCGGGCCGATCATCGAGGTGCACATCTCCAACCCGAACGCACGCGAGGCGTGGCGGCACACGAGCGTCGTCTCGCCGGTGGCCACCGGCACCATCGTCGGTCTCGGCCTGCACGGCTACGAGCTCGCGGTGCAGGCGATCGCCCGCCGTCTGGACGTTGCTCCACACGCATGACTCCGCTCGACCACGCAACGCGGCTCGAAGCGATCCGTCGCCACCTGGACGCCGCACCGTACGACCACCTGCTGCTCACCGGACGCGAGAGCATCCGCTGGTTGACGGGGTTCACCGGATCCAACGGTTGGGTGCTCGTCACGCCGGATGATCTCGCCGTGATCACCGATGGGCGGTACGGCGACCAGGCCGCGGCCGAACTGGCCGCCGCCGGTGTCGACGGACGGATCGATGTCGGGAGCACGCGCCGAGCGATGACCGACCACCTCGCCCGCGCGGCGGGCAGCGGTCGACCGGGCGCACGTCTCGGATTCGAGGGGGCCCACATCTCCTACGCCGAGCACGCCTCGCTGAGCGAGTCTGTCGCCGTGGAGTGGATCGCGACGTCCGGCGTCGTCGAGGAGAGCCGGCGCACCAAGGACCGTGGTGAGATCGAGCGGATGGAGCGGGCGTCGGACATCGCCGACGTCGCGCTCGCGGTGGCACTGCCGTTCCTGCACAGTGAGCCGACCGAGGCCCAGTTCCGCGACACGCTCGAGGCGGCGATGCGCCAGCACGGTGCCGACGGTCCCAGCTTCGACACGATCATCGCGGCAGGCCCCAACGCCGCACTGCCGCACCACCACCCCGATGACACTCGCATCGTGGAGGGGATGACCGTCGTCATCGACTTCGGCGCGCTGTACGACGGCTACCACAGCGACATGACGCGCACCTTCACGATCGGCGATCCCACCCCTCTGCAGGCCGAGGTGTACGGCGTGGTGCTCGATGCACAGCTGGCGGGCGTTGCGGGCGTGCGCAGCGGTGCGGGCGGACGCGCCCTCGACGGGGTGTGCCGCGACAGCATCGCCGGCGCCGGTTGGGGCGACTGGTTCACGCACGGCACCGGCCACGGGGTGGGCCTGCAGATCCACGAATCGCCCTGGTTGACGCAGTCGTACGACGACACACTTCGGGTCGCGGACGTCGTAACTGTCGAGCCCGGCGTCTATCGTAAGGACTTCGGTGGCGTCCGGATCGAAGACATGGTGGTTGTCACCACCGATGGATGCCTGCCCCTCACCAAGACGCCCAAGGATTCACCATGCCTGCCATCACCACCAACGACCTGAAGAACGGGATCACGCTCGAACTGGACAACGGCCTCTTCCAGGTCGTCGAGTTCCAGCACGTGAAGCCCGGCAAGGGTGGTGCCTTCGTGCGCACCAAGCTGCGCAACCTGAAGAGCGGGAACATGCTGGAGCGCACCTTCAATGCCGGCATCCGTGTCGAGCAAGCCATCCTCGATCGCGCAGACATGCAGTTCCTGTACAAGGACGGCGACGACTACGTGTTCATGGACACCGAGTCGTACGAGCAGATGTCGGTCCGCCCGGTCGCACTCGGCGACGCGGCTGACTACATGATCGAGTCGATGATGGCCCAGATCGCCACCTACCAGGGTGAGATCGTGTCGGTCGAGATCGCCGCGTCCGTCGAGCTGGAGATCACCGAGACCGAACCCGGTCTGCAGGGCGACCGCTCCACGGGTGGTCGCAAGCCCGCCACGCTGCAGACCGGCAAGGTCGTCCAGGTGCCGCTGTTCATCAACATCGGTGATCGTGTCAAGGTCGACACGCGCACCGGTGAGTACATGACGAGGGTCTGAGCCGTGGCTCGCCGTGCCCGCCCACTCGGCGCGGAAGACGAACGGTCGGACGCGCGTGAGCGCGCCCTGATCCTGCTCTACGAAGCAGAGTCCAAGTCGATCGCACCGACCGACGTCGTCGACGGTCAGGTCCTGCGTCCCGATGAACTGACCAAGAGCCTCGTCGTGGGCGTGCAGAACCGCGGTCGTGAGATCGACGACCTGATCGCGTCTCACTCCAAGGGTTGGACGCTGCAGCGGATGCCGACGCTGGATCGCAACATCCTTCGAATCGGCACGTTCGAGCTCCTCGGCCGGCCCGATGTTCCGGTCGCAGTGATCATCGACGAAGCCGTCGAACTGGCCAAGCGGTTCTCCACCGACGATTCCGGCAAGTTCGTCAACGGCGTGCTCTCGGCCGTGTCCGCCAAGGTCCGCGCCCCGCGCTGAGTGCACCCCGCGGCACCCACGTCGGTTGCTAGCGTCGCGGCGATGGGCGAGCCCCCTGCGTCGCCGAACGGCCCAGTGACGACAACCGTGCCAGCGAAGGTGCCAGAGAACCTGCCAGTGCCAGAGAACCTGCTCGCCAAGGTCGGCGACACGACGACGCAACTCCGCGCTGGTGTGCGACGCTTCGCGCGTCGAGCCGTCGCGCCGCGGCTCCGCGACGAGGCATGGCGTGGTCAAGCGCTGTCGATGGTGGCCGCGCTGGCGTTGATGGTGTTCATGGTTCGCGTCCTGGCTGCGGGCTGGCCGAAACGGTTCGCGATCTTCTTCCCCGACTCGTTCTCCTTCATCCACGCCGCCAAGCTGACCCCGTTCTCGCCCGCCTTCTACGCTGCCGAACGGCCGATCGCGTTCCCGACGCTGCTGTTCCTGCTCGGCAGGGGCACGGTGATCACCGTCGTGGTGCAGACGTTCTTGTACGGCCTCGTCTACCTGCTTGCGGCGACGACGATCTTCCGCGTGCTGCGCCAGCGCGAGACCAGGGTGGTGTTCGCCCTCCTCGTGCTGAGCATCGGCATCGAGCCGCGCTTCGCACTGTGGACGACGCACATCCTCAGCGAGTCGCTCGGCATGACGCTGGCGGTCGTGTCGGTGCTGGCCTGGTGGCGGTTCTCGGCGCAGCCGGGCCGTCGCCGCCTCCACCTGGGCGGGATCGCCACGATCGCATGGCTCACCGTGCGCGACAGCAACGTGCCGCCCTGGCTCGCAGTCGGCGTGCCGGCGCTCCTGATCGCGTCGTTCTGGTGGCGCAGTGCCGACCAGTCGCTGCGTCGTGCGATGCGGATGTGGGGTGTGGCGACGCTCGTCGTCTGCGTCGGCGTCACGCTGACGCAGTCGGCGAACGGGCGGAACCGTTACGCGACCATCAACAACGTCGCCAGCCGCGTGCTGCCCGACCACGAGATCACCCAGTGGTTCGCCGACCAGGGCATGCCGGTCGACGATGCGCTGCTGGAGCGCACCGGTTCGAACAGCTTCAACGACAGCTGGGACATGCTCACCAGCCCGGACCTGACGGCGTTCCGGGCGTGGGCGGACAGCAGCGGCCAGCGGGTCATGCTGGAGTCCTATGCGCGGTTCGCGCCGCACTGGATCAACCGGCTCTACGACGACCTGCCGATCCTGTTGCGCGCCGACCAGAGCAGTTACGACGCCTTCACGGTCGCCAAACGGCTCCCCGACGCCGCGCCGGCACAGATCAACGGTCCCACGACGCGCAAGGGTCTGCTGATCTGGACGCTGCTGGCTGTCGGCGGGCTCGCGCTGGCCGCGAAGCGCCGACGCGGGCTGCAGGCGGTCGTGCTCGGATTGCTGCTGGCCTCCACGTTCGTCGATCTGTACATGGCCTACGTCGGCGACTCGGTCGAGGTGCAACGGCACATGGTCGGGCCGCTGTCGCGCATGGCGCTGGTGATGGTGCTCTGCCTCGGCGTCGGGGTCGATTCCATG
>JAOBWQ010000614.1 GCA_025463425.1 Ilumatobacteraceae bacterium
CCGACGGTGGAGTCGTTGGAGCCGAACACCGGGTTGCCCTCGCCGCCGAGCGCCGACCACCAGCCCCAGTTCAGGCCCGGCACGCGGAGCAGGGTGGTCGCGACGGCGATGACACCGCCGAGCACGAACGGCACCGGCCAGATGTGGCGCCAGCCGATGCCGGAGATGATCTCGCGCACCGTGCTGCGTCCGTCGCCGCTCAACGAACGGCGCAGGCCGTTGAACAACCGGGCGCCGACGAATGCCAGGACGGCAACCGTCAGTGCGTCCTCGATCACTCGGTGAGTGTAGAGGCGCGTCCGGCTCGGGCAGATTCGGCGAAGATCTCAGCCGTGGTGGGCTCGCCGAACAGGAAGCCCTGGGCCATGTCGCAGCCGAGCATCTTCAACCGATAGAGCTGATCGGGACCGGTGACCCATTCGGCCACGACCTCCATGTCCAGCGCGTGGGCGAGCTGGATGATCGAGCGCACGATGGGGTCGCTGCCCTCTTCGCCGCCGAGACTGGACGCGATCGAGCCGTCGAGCTTCAGGGTGTCGGCGCGGTAGTCGCGCAGCGCGGTGAGCGACGAGACGCCGGTGCCGAAGTTGTCGAGCGCCAGGCTGACGCCGAAGCGACGCAGGGTCTGCAGCGCCCGGATGGTGGTGGGCTGATCGGCGTAGAGGGTGGCTTCGTCGAAGTCGAGGGTCAGCTGCTGGGGGAGCAGGTCGAGCTCGCGCACGGTGTGGATGACACGCTCGACGAACGCCCCCTCGGACATCTGCCGGCCGCTGACGTTGACGTGCACGCTGAACGTGCGCTCGACGAGGTCGGCGTCGATCCAGGCGCGGGCGTCTTTGCACGCCTGGCGGATGACCCAGTCGCCCATCGGGACGATCGCACCGCTCTCCTCGGCGATCGACACGAAGTCCGATGGCATCAGCAGTCCGCGGTCCGGGTGGTGCCAGCGCAAAAGTGCCTCGGCGCCGACCATCCGCCCGGTGTGGGTGGACACGATCGGCTGGTACGCGAGGCGGAGCTGATCGGCAGCGATGGCCTGCTCGAGCGAACCTGACAGCGACTTGCGATCTCGCGCGGCGCGGCTCATCTCCTCGGTGAACAGCTCGCAGCGCGAGCGGCCACGGCGCTTGGCGCGGTACATCGCAGTGTCCGCGTTGCGGACGAGGGCGACGGCTTCGTCGGCCGGGAGTGGCTCGAGCGGATGCAGCGGGTTGGAGAGGGCGACGCCGATGCTGACGCTGAGGTCGACCTCGACGCCGCTGAGCATGATCCGTCCGGTCAGCGCCTCGCGCACGCGGTCGGCGACTTCGAGCGCGCTCTGCTCGTCGATCGTCCCGTTGCACAGCACGACGAACTCGTCGCCGCCGATGCGCGCGATGACGTCGGCCGGACGGGTGGCAGATGCGAGCCGTCCGGCGATGGTGGCGAGGAGGAGATCGCCGACGTCGTGACCGATGTTGTCGTTGACGTCCTTCAACCGGTCGAGGTCGAGGAACAGCACCGCGATCTGCTGGCGCTGGTGGCGGGCCCGGTCCAGCGACTCGGCGAGGGTTCGCAGCAGCAGGACCCGGTTCGGCAATCCGGTGAGCGCATCGTGAGTGGCCTGATGGGTCAGCTCGTTCTGGACCTGCTTGGCCGTGGTGACGTCGCGCATCTGCCCGGCCCAGAACTCGATCGCTCCGTCGGGGGCGCGCTGGACGTACACCGTGACGTTCAAAGTGCGGGTCAGCCCGTTCGGGCCGCGGTAGATCGCTTCGCCCGTCCAATCACCACTGTGCGTGTGGTTGATGGCCTCGCGGGGGATCTGGTCGCGCAGCGATTGGAGGAGTGTGCGCAGGGCGGGCTCGCGGACGAGATCGACGGCGTCGTCGACCTCGAACAGCGCGCGGGCGGCTGCGTTGGTGAACGTCGGGGCGCCGTGGCGGTCGATGATCAGCACGGCATCAGGGCTGGCGGAGAGGAGGCCGGTGAGCCGCTCACTGATCTCGCGCTGGTGCTGCTCTTCGGTGACGTCGGCGACGCATCCGTTGTAGCCGACGTGCTGACCGAAGGCATCGAGCTTCGGCACTGCATCGAGACGCAGCCAGACCAGCTTGTTCGCGGCTGTCCAGACCCGGAAGACGAGCGTGATGTCGGCTCCGGACTCCCGCAGCGTCAGCCAGGCGAGCTCAGAAGCGGCCCGGTCGGCCGGATGCGCATTGCCCCAAGGTGCCGAGCCGAGGGGAATCGCCCCACCCCCCAATGCAAGTGCGCGGAAGGAATCGTCGGCCGAGAGGAGTCGACCGGTGAGGTCGGTCTCGAACAGCCCAACGGGAAGCGAACTCATGTGCAGTACAACTTCCTCTCCCGTCGCGAACCACCGTCATTTCTACTCGATCGATCGGCGAATGGGGTCAAGTTCTGATCAAGGTGTGGCGTACACGCCAGTCACCTGAGCTGCCGCGATCGCCGCCGATTCGATGGCCGTCTGCAGGTCTGCGGCCGCACTTCCGGTGGCCAGTTCGACCTGCTGGCCGAGGGCGTAGAGGGTGAAGCGGTAGTGGTGGGTGGTGCCCTTCGGCGGGCACGGACCGCGCCAACCGATCGACACAGCAGCCTTGGTGCTGAACCCGTTCTGACCCTCGATCGCGCCGACCGGGACGTCGCCTTCGCCGATCGACGGGTTCGTCGGATCGAGTCCGGCGATGATCCAGTGGACGAAGTTGCCGGAATCGACGTCGACGACCTCGAGGGCCATCTCGACCGTACCGTCGGGCGTGCCGAGCCAGCTAACGGCGGGGTGCAGGTCGAGACCGTTGCAGGTGTACTTGCCATCCATAGCGCCACCGTCGGTGAACGGGAGGTGCAGCACGAACGCCAGTGTTGGCGCCTGCGTGTCGGGAACGACCGTACCGCCAAGGGTGTCGACTGAACCGGGAACGGTGGTGGTCGTCGGTGTGTAGACGCTCTGCGTCTGACCGGGTTGCGCAGGCCGGAGGTACCGCCCGTCGCTGTTGCATCCGACGAGCGCCACGACGGCAGCGAGGCAGCAGCCCGCGCGCATGAAACCGGGACGGAGCAGACGGGCACGGTCGCGCCCGGAGGCAGCGAGGACGGATCGTGAGTGGCGCACGGGCTGTGAGCCTACGGTGTCGGGTCCCTCGCACCGGCGCGGCCGGTATCGTGGAATGGTGCCTGAACTGCAGCGCTGCATCCTCACCGTTCACGCCCATCCCGACGACGAAGCCTCCAAGGGTGCGCCGACCCTGGCGATGTATCACGCCCAGGGTGTTCGCACCGTCCTGGTGTGCTGCACCGGCGGCGAAGAGGGCGACCTGCAGAACCCGAAGCTGCGCGCGGAGGGTGGTCCTTTTCACGGCATGACCCCCGAGCAGGAGAAGGTCAAGATGGCCGAGCTGCGGCCGGCCG
>JAOBWQ010000250.1 GCA_025463425.1 Ilumatobacteraceae bacterium
GCGACGCAGACTGGAACTACGACGACGCCAACGCCGAGTCGGTGTACGAGGACTACGAGTGGGACCAGTACCCGACCAGCCCTGAGGACATCGCGTCGTTGAACGCAGACACCGAGGCCGAGAACACCTACCTCGTCGCTCAGGGCTTCACCGCCACGATCTCGACCGACAAGCACGGCATCGAGACCGATGTCTACGACGAGAACGACGATGCGATCTGGACCGCACTCGACGACTACTGGTCGACCCAGTACGGCAAGGACGGAATGTACGGGACCGACGCCACTGACGGCACGGCCGTCGGATGAGCCCGATGCTGCTGACCGCAGCACATGATCGGCGGGAACCGAACCCCTCGCGGCCACTGGATGCCCGCGCTGCCTCGAAGCGGCAGCGTGCGCGACATCCGGTGGCCGCGTCGGCGTACTGTTCCCGCTGGGTTCCGGGCAGGCGAGGGGGAGAGATGGCGCGCATCATTGTCGCCGAGGACGATCGCAAGCAGGCCGAGCTCCTCCGCAGCTACCTCGAGCGAGACGGCCATTCGGTGGTGCTCACCCATGACGGCAACGACGCCCTCGCCGAGCTCCGTGCCCGCCGGCCCGATCTGGTCCTGCTCGACGTCATGCTCCCCGGGCTCGACGGGTTCGAGATCTGCCAGGCGATCCGCGCCGAGCGCCTCGCGACCGCAGTCATCATGGTGACGGCTCGGGTCGGCGAGGACGACCAGATCGCCGGGCTCGACTACGGCGCCGACGACTACATCACCAAGCCCTACAGCCTGCGCCAGCTGATGGCGCACATCCGCGCCGTGCTGCGCCGCACGGGAGCCGACGACGAGCAGGCGATCACCACCATCGATGGCCTGCAGATCGATCACGAACGGTGCCAGGTGACCGTCGACGGTCGGTCGATCGAGCTGACCCCGCGTGAGCTGTCGATCCTCGAAGCTCTCGCTGCCAAGCCGGGTCGGGTCTTCACCCGCCGGCAGCTGCTGGCCGAAGCAGCGGGTTTCGACCACTACGCACTGGAGCGCACCGTGGACATGCACGTCGTCAACCTGCGTCGCAAGATCGAGGCCAACCCGGCCGAACCGCAGTACGTGCTGACGGTGAAAGGGCGTGGGTACAAGTTGGCCGAATCGACGGCGCTGCCGTGAGGCTGCGACTGATGCGCGTGTGGAGCGTCCGCGCCCGGGTCATCGCGCTCACCGTGGGCGTGGCCGCGGTGGCCATCGCTGTCACCGCCTGGCTGGCCACCCGTTCGGCCGAGCAGGCCGTCATGTCCCGCGCCGAGCAGTCGCTGGACACCAACGTCGGCATCTATCAGGCGCTCGTCGACTACGGCTCGACCCACCAGAGCTGGGACGGCGTCGGCACGGTGTTGACCGAGCTGGAGCAGAAGACCGGCCGGCGCGTGGCGATCACCGACGAGCGAGGCCGGATCATCGCCGACTCCGACCTGCTCGCCGGCACGACGTCGCGTCCGTTGCCGCGCACCGCAACGGCCCGGATCGATGCTGCCAACCCGACGATCGGCGGCTACGGCGACGAGCTCGTGCCGGAGACGACGATCGCGCCGGACACGATCGACCACGTGGTCCAGTGCCTCGACGACGGCAAGGTGCCGTACACCCTCGACGGCGAGGGCGTCGACGCCTATCCCTCGCCGGGTGCGGACATCTCCGAGGATCAGTACCGGCAGTACAACGACTGCACCGATCCGTTGGCCGGCAACGCCGTCGGCTACACCGAGCGCCTCAACGCCGACATCACCACGTGTGTGAAGAAGGCCGGGTTCACGCCGCGCAGATCGGAGGGGTCGGTCGATGTCGTCGAGCAGAGCGATGACGCGTACACGGCGCTCGACAACTGCTACACGAGCACCGTCAACAGCCGGATCGCCCCGCCGGTGATGCTCTACCTCGGCACCCGCGACGAAGCGACCGGGCTGTTCACGGGTTCGACGCTGGGTACCACGCTGCCGTTGATGCTCGGCCTGTTCGTGCTCGGCACGGCTGCCGCGTGGTTCCTCGCCCGCCGCCTGACCCGCCCGTTGCGGCGGCTCACCACCGCGGCCGACGCGCTGGCGTCGGGCGACCTCACCCATCGCGTCGACGTCACCGGCGACGACGAGATCGGCGTGCTGTCGAACGCGTTCAACTCGCTGGCCTCGTCGCTGGAGCGCAACGAGCAACTGCGCCGGCAGATGGTGAGCGACATCGCCCACGAGCTCCGCAACCCGCTGCTGACCATCAACGGCACGCTCGAGGCGATCGAGGACGGTGTGTACCAGCCGTCGGGCGAGGTGATCTCGTCGTTGATGGAGGAGACCGAGCACCTGTACCGGTTGGTGCTCGACCTGCAGGACCTGTCCGTGGCCGACGACGGCGGCCTGCGCGTCGAGCTCCGCGATGGCGATCTGGTCGAAGTCGCCTCTTCCGTGCTCGACGCCCATCGACCCGTCGCCGAGCGGGCCTCGGTGACGCTGGAGCTGCGCATCGACGGAGCCGCGCCGGTGTGGATCGATCCGTCGCGGATGCGTCAGGTCGTCGGCAACCTCTCGGCAACGCGCTGCGGCACACCAACGCCGGTGGGCACGTGTCGGTGCGCGTCGGCCCGGGCGAGATCGACGTCACCGACGACGGCGAGGGCATCGCCGCCGAGGACCTGCCCAACGTGTTCGAGCGGTTCTAGCGCAGCGACAGCTCGCGCACTCGGGCGACGGGCGGCGCGGGTCTCGGGCTGGCCATCGCGACCGAGCTCGTCAAGGCCCACGGCGGAACGCTCAGCGTGACGTCCGAGGTCGGCGTCGGCACCACGTTCTCGGTGGCCGGACTGCAACTCGCCGAGCCCTGATCACGCGGCCCGATCGATTCGGCCTGATCAGCAGTACTTGCGCACCGTCGGGTACGGGTTGACCGCCGCACCACCGCCGGGGTGGATCTCGAAGTGGAGGTGGTTGGCCGACGTGTCGCCGGTGTGGCCGACGTAGCCGATCACCTCACCTTGGGCGACCTGTCGAGACTCGCCCTCCCATGAGCTGAGGTGGGCGTAGTAGTAGCGGTTGCCGTCGTCGCCGACGAGTGAGATCACGTTGCCACCGAGGGCGTTGGTCTTGAACGTCGCGAAGCCGGACACCACGGCCACCTCTGGGGTGCCGAACGCGGCCATCATGTCGACGCCTTCGTGGTGGCGGCCACCCGAGCGGGCATCGCCCCACGTGTCGCCGAACGCCGTCGGGCCCGCCATCGGGCAGAGGAAGCTGGTGTCGATGACGACGACGGGATCCTTCGGCGGATCCACCGAGCCGGACGTGCCGTCGGGGTTGTCGACCGAATCGTCC
>JAOBWQ010000627.1 GCA_025463425.1 Ilumatobacteraceae bacterium
TTGCACAAGGAGCTCGGGCTGCCGATCGTCGGCGTTCCGAAGACGATCGACAACGACATCGAAGGCACGGACTGGACCTTCGGCTTCAACACAGCGGTGCAGATCGCCACCGACGCGATCGATCGCCTGCACACCACCGCGGAGAGCCATGACCGAGTGATGGTCGTGGAGGTGATGGGGCGCCACAGCGGCTGGATCGCAACCCACGCCGGCATCGCAGGAGGTGCGACCGTGATCCTCATCCCGGAGTTGCCGTTCGACGTCGACGAGATCTGCGCGATCCTGCATTCGCGCCACGAGCGCGGCCGCTACGCCTCGATCGTCGTCGTGGCCGAAGGGGCGGAGCCGGCCGAAGGCAGCATGCCCGGCCGGGAGAAGATCTACGACCGGTTCGGACACGTCCGGCTCCGCGGGATCGCCGATCTGCTCGCGCCGGAGATCGAGGCCCGGAGCGGTCTGGAGACGCGAGTCGTGCTGCTCGGTCACATCCAACGCGGCGGCACACCCTCGGCGTTCGACCGCGTGCTCGCGACTCGATACGGCGTCGAGGCGATCGACGCTGTGCACGACGGCGCGTGGGGACAGATGACTGCGATCCGTGGCGACCACATGATCAGGGTTCCGCTCGCCGACGTCGCCGGCAGGACCCGGTCGGTCGACATGGACCTCTACCGCGACGTCGCGAGCGTCTTCTTCGGCTGAGCCATCGTCTGAGCGCGCCCTCTGGGCTCGAACCCGGATGACCGAAATTGGGGGTTGACCTTGACGCGAGGTCAACCCTTCAAGCTGCGTTCATGACCACAACAACAGCCGTCCGGATCACCGGACTGATGAAGTCGTTCGGAGATCTCGAGGTGCTGCGCGGCGTCGATCTCGACATCGGCCGCGGCAGCATCTTCGCTCTGCTCGGCTCGAATGGCGCCGGCAAGACCACCGTCGTGAGGATCCTCTCCACGCTGCTCGCAGCTGATGCCGGCAGCGCGGTGGTGAACGGGTTCGACGTCGCCGCCCAGGCGGCGGACGTCCGCGAGTCGATCAGTCTCACCGGCCAGTTCGCAGCCGTCGACGAGATCCTCACCGGGCGCGAGAACCTCGTCCTGATCGCCAAGCTGCGCCACCTCGAGCACCCGGGCCGGATCGCCGACGAGCAGCTCGACCGCTTTTCGCTCCGCGAAGCCGGAAGCCGCCGGGTGGCGACGTACTCGGGCGGGATGCGCCGCCGTCTCGACATCGCGATGAGCCTGATCGGTGACCCGCCGGTGATCTTCCTCGACGAGCCGACGACCGGCCTCGACCCACAGGCCCGACTCGAGGTGTGGCAGTCCGTGCGCGAGCTGGCCCACGGCGGCACCACCGTGCTGCTGACCACGCAGTACCTCGACGAAGCCGAACAGCTCGCCGACCGGATCGCGATCCTCCACGAGGGCCGGATCCTCGTCAACGGCACGCTCGCCGAGCTCAAGGCACTGATGCCGCCGGCGGAGGTCACCTACGTCGAGAAGCAACCGAGCCTCGAAGACATCTTCCTTGCCGTCGTCGGTCCTCGCGCCGCCGCGGGAAGTGCCCTGAACCACACTGCGGCCACCCGGTCGCCACAAACCACTGAGGTCTGACCATGAACAAGCACAACTTCCACGACACCACCGCGCTCCTCGGGCGCTCCCTGCGTCACATCCTGCGCAGCCCGGACACGATCATCACCACCGCGATCACACCGATCGCGATGCTGCTGATGTTCGTGTACGTGTTCGGCGGGGCGATCAACACCGGCGGCGCCAAGTACGTCGATTACCTCCTGCCCGGGATCCTGCTGATCACGGTCGCCTCCGGCGTCGCCTACACATCGCTGAGGCTCTACAACGACGTCTCGGGTGGGATCTTCGAACGGTTCCAGTCGATGCCGATCGCGCGCTCCGCAATCCTGTGGGGACACGTGATCACCTCCGTGATCGCCAACCTGGTCTCGCTCGTCCTGGTCGTCCTCGTCGCCGTGGTGATCGGCTTTCGCTCAGGCGCCGGCGTCGTCGCCTGGCTCGAGGTGCTCGGCATCATCGTGCTGCTCACCTTGGCGCTCACCTGGCTGGCAGTGAGCGCCGGACTCGCCGCGAAGTCGCCCGACGGAGCGGGAGCGTTCGCCTATCCACTGCTGTTCCTCCCGTTCGTCAGCTCGGCGTTCGTGCCCACCACCGGCATGCCCACAGCGGTCAGGTGGTTCGCCGAGCACCAACCGGTCACCTCGATCGTCAACACCCTCCGCAACCTGTACGCCCAACAGCCGGTCGGCAACGACGTGTGGACCGCCCTCGCCTGGTGCATCGGCTTGCTGGCCGTCGCCTACGCGCTCGGCCTCCGCACGTACCGTCGCAAGCTGGCCTGAACTGCGCGACACACTGACTCGATGAACAGGGGATCGACATGCTGACGATCGGCCAGCTCGCCGCCTACGCCGACGTGACCGTGCGTGCGGTGCGCCACTATCACGCCAAGGGTCTGCTCCCCGAGCCCGAACGCGACCAGTCGGGGTACCGGCGCTACGACGCGGCCGCCGTCGTCGAACTGATCCGGATCAGGATCCTGGCCGACGCGGGCGTACCGCTGTCTCGAGTGCACGAGCTCCTCGCAGCCGACGAGGAGGAGTTCGCCGCAGCCATCGAGGACATCGATCGCCGGCTCCGCACCGAGATCGAAGAACGCCAACGCCACCGTCACCGGGTCGCCGAGCTGGCCGCCGGCGACAGCCTCGCCCTGCCCGCCGCAGCAGTCGCCTACCTCGACCGGCTCCGCGAGCTGGACGTCCCGGAGCGAGCGATCCAGATGGAGCGCGACGCCTGGATCCTCGTGGCCGCCCAGATCCCTGCCCAGATGCCTGCGCTGATGGCCCTCAAGCGCGGTCAGATCGAGGACCCCGCCGTCATCGCGATCTACTTCGACCTCATCGAAGCGGTCGACTGGGCGGCCGACGACCCACGCCTGCCGGCTTTCGCCGACCGGCTCGTGGCGATGTTCGAGGAGGAAGCAGAGGACTGGAGCGACGAACAGCTCGCCGCCTTCGATCTCGACGCGGAGCTGGTGACTCTGCTCGATGAGGTGTTCGTCAACGCAGTACCAGTCGCCCGCCGACTCCTGCGCCTGCTCAACGAGCGCGGCTGGACCGGATGGACCAAGCTCGAACGCATCCGCCGGTGATCGTCGCGCCGAGCCATGGGCTCGCTCAGGACCGCCAGATCACTGGAGGCGGATCGGCACGCGGACGGGTGTTCTGAACGAGCCGCTCCCGCCCCACGTGATCTCGTCGGCGTCGAGAGACATGTCGGGATACCGCGTCGAGAGTGCCTCGAAGGCGATCGTTGCCTCCATCCGCGCCAGACCCGCACCGATGCAGAAGTGGGGTCCGAAGCCCAACGACAGGTGATCTTTGCTGTTCGGGCGACCGAGGTTCAGGCGATCAGGATCTTCGAACACGGCAGGGTCTCGGTTCGCCGCGGCGACCACGCCGATCATCGTGTCGCCTTCCTGGATGCGCGCGCCTCGGATGGTTCGCGTGGTCGTCGCGACGTATTGCAGGTAGTGCACGGGGGTCACGAATCGGAGCAGCTCCTCAACAGCTGACGCCGCACCAGTGGGATCGGAACACAGGACTTCCCATTGATCGTGATGGCGAAGCAGTTCGAGCGTGCCGATGGCGAGCAGGTTGGTGGTGGTCTCGTGTCCGGCGAACAGCATCAGCGCCAACATGCCGACTGCTTCGTCATGGGTGACGTGATCGGTGTCCTCGGCCTCGACGATCGCCGCGACGAGGCCCGTGTTCGAGTCCCCGCGACGTTCGGCTTCGATCAACCGCTCGATGTACGCATGGAGGCCGCTATACGCGTCGACAGCCGCGTGAACGCGGTCGCCGGAGTCGACGTTGAACTTGTTCGCAGCAATGGTTTGGGCCCACTGCTGGACCTGCGGGAGGTCAGGGAGCGGGATGCCGAGCAGATCACCGAGCACGCGCAGCGGCAGCAGATAGGCGATTCGCTTGAAGTCGACCGTCCCGGTCTCGGCATCGGCTTCTGCAAGCATCTCATCGACGCGACGCACGACGACGGAGCGCATCTCATCGTCGAGGCGACGCATCGAAAATGGGGGTTGGAGCGTGCGTCGCAGCCGTTGATGGTCCGGCGGGTCGAGCCGCACCAGCTGCGCGAATTCGATGTCGAGCACCTCGTCGAACGCGTCCCGATCGGCCGAGGAGAACTGCAGTCGAGCGTCCTCGTAGCGCTGCGCGTGGCGTGTCGCTGCTCGGCTGTACACGACGTTGTTGTCGCCGACGAGCTCCCGTACGTCGTCGTGTCGACTCAGCAACACCGTCGAGCCCCAGCGGAGGACGGGGGCGGTATCGCGCAGCTCGTTCCAGGTGACGAACGGGTCCGCAAGCGCGCTCGGATCAGCGGCCAGGATTCGTCCGACACGATCGAGAATCGAGCTCACCATGTCCTCCTCGACGGGTCCACCAAACTGTTCCACAGCACCGGTTGCCGGAGGTAGGCGCGTCGCTCTCGACAACGGACCCGTCGACGCTGCACGCGCGGCGCAGAACCACGTCGTCACCCGGCGGTGACGGTGACGGGGACCTCCGGCGACAGGTAGGTCGGCGCGTCGTTGGCCGGCCCGACGAGTGTGGGCAGCGCCACGCGCAGGCCATATGTGCCGGGAGGGATCGCTGAGCCGGCCTGGCCGTCGCTTCGATCAGCGGTGAAGGTGACATCGATGGAGCCGGATTGTCCTGATGCGAGGTCGAGCACGATGCCAGTCCCCTTGGCGCTGCGACCGAATGCTGCGACGCGAGTCGACCCTGGGTACACGAGCGCCCCGAGGAGCGGGTTGTTCGTGTCGATGTGCACGGGGCCGGTGCCGACGTTGGTGACGGTGAGCGTCGCGGTCCCGAACCCCGATTGAGGTATCGAAGCAGTCTGCAAGGACAGAGCGAGGCCGACTCCACCGCTCGCAGGGTCCTGGCCTTCGATGTCCGGGCACGCAAGCGGCGCGGGCGGGATGCCGCAGCCGGAGGGCACGTAGGCGAGGGCACCGACGCGGACGCGGATCGCGT
>JAOBWQ010000387.1 GCA_025463425.1 Ilumatobacteraceae bacterium
CGCAACCGTTCGAACGCAGAGCTGCGCCGCTTCCAGTTGCAGCACGTCCTCGAAGACGACGGATCCCTGTTCTTGCGCTACACCCGAAGGAGCCCCTCATGACCGACGCAGCGACCGCACTCTTCCGCTCGCTCAACTCCCCCCTGATCGTGGCCACCACCGCCTCGAACGGTCAGACCGCAGGATGTGTTGCGGGCTTTCACACGCAATGCAGCATCGACCCCGTCCGCTACGCCGTTTGGCTGTCCAAGGCCAACCACACCTATCGGGTCGCGTTGTTCGCCACTCATCTCGCCGTGCATTTCCTCGATGTCGCGGACCATGAACTCGCTGCACGCTTCGGCGGTCTCTCTGGCGACGATGTCGACAAGTTCGCCGGCATCGACTGGACGCCGGGCCCGGGAGGCGTGCCACTCATCGACGGCTGTCCGAACCGGCTGATTCTGCAGCGAGCGACGTTGTGGGACGACGGAAGCGATCACCTCTGCATCGTCGGTGAGCCCATCGACGCGAGCGTCGGCTCTCACGAGCTCGATCCAATGCGGATCATCGACGCCGACGACATCGAACCCGGACACTCCGCTGGGGCACGAGGCACGCCAGATGACCTCACCAGCACCCGGATGGGCGCGAGCGTCGTCGACACGATGGAGGATCTGGCCGCGGGCGCTGGCCACGCAGTCGACCTGCCCGGCGGTCACTAGCGTTCCGCCGAGCAGGTGGACGTCGGCAAGTCGAGCCCCGCCGACCCCCGAAAGCACCGCGACTTCCCCATCTTCGGTGTCGAGGGGAATGCTCCGAACAGTGCCGGGTTTGCTCCGGCGAATCCGTGGGAAACGCTGCTTCGTTCCGAGCGAGAGGAGCGATCGTGCATGACCGAATTGCAGACGTGTGGGGGCCCCGAACTCCCTACTCGCCCCCGGCCGGTGACGGCAGAGATGGTTGGCCGGTTCGGCAGGACGAATACCTGTCTGCGGGCGTGGCGCCTGCCGACGTCGAGCGTTGGGTTCAGACCGCGTCGGTGCTGCACAGCAATGGCGACGCGTACGATTTCGCGGTTCGAGGTGGCGCGATCGTCGGCGTTCGTGGCCGACCGGATGATCGCGTCAACCGTGGCCGACTGGGGCCGAAGGATCTGTTCGGCTGGCAGGCCATCAGCTCCCCCGACAGGCTGACCCGACCTCTGATTCGCGTCGACGGCAGGCTTGTCGAATCGGATTGGAACAGCGCCATGAAGGCCATTGTCGATCGGGCCACATCGCTGCTCGCCGAAACCGGAGGGTGGGGACGAATCGGCTTTTACAGCAGCGGGCAACTCTCGCTCGAGGATTACTACACGCTCGGAGTGATCGGTAAGGCCGGGATCGGCACGCCGCACATGGATGGCAACACCCGACTGTGCACCGCTACGGCTGCGGCAGCACTCAAGGTGTCCTTCGGAACTGACGGTCAGCCCGGTTCATACGCCGACATCGACCACTGCGACGCCATCGCCCTGTGGGGCCACAACGTCGCAGAGACCCAGACGGTGCTGTGGGCGCGGATGCTCGACCGGCGCGCCGGCACGGACCCGCCGCGCCTGCTCGCCGTGGATCCGAGGCCAACCCCCGTCGCGCGCGAGGCAGATGTGCACCTCGCCCCACGCAACGGAACCAACCTCGCCCTCATGAACGCGCTGATTCGCGAGGTGATCCACCGGGGTTGGTTCGACGAACAGTACGTGACGACTCACACCATCGGCTTCGATGACCTTCGGCGTGTTGTCGACAGCTACACGTTCGACCGGGTCGCCCGAATCTGCGACGTCGACGTTCGAGATCTCGGGGCTGCCGCCGAACTGCTGGGCACAGCCGACCGCCTCGTGTCCACGGTTCTCCAAGGCTTCTATCAGTCGAACCAGGCAACGGCGTCAGCGACGGCAGTGAACAGCCTGCATTTGTTGCGCGGCATGATCGGACGACCCGGTGCCGGTGTGCTGCAGATGAACGGCCAGCCGACAGCGCAGAACAACCGGGAAGCGGGCGCCGACGGCGACCTTCCCGGTTTCCGCAACTGGGAGAACATCGAACACGTCCGCGAGCTGGCGCGTCTGTGGAACGTCGACGAGGACACCATCCCTCATTGGGCGCCACCGACACACGCGATGCAGATCTTCCGCTACGCCGAACAGGGTTCGATCAAGCTCTTGTGGATCATCGCCACGAACCCGGCTGTGTCGATGCCCGACATCGCCCGGATCAGAGCGATCCTCGGCAACGAGGAATTGTTCGTCGTCGTGCAGGACATCTTCATGACCGAGACCGCAGAGCTCGCCGACGTCGTGCTTCCTGCCGCCACCTGGGGCGAGCGAACCGGCACGTTCACGAACGCCGACCGGACCGTGCACCTGTCCGACAAGGCGGTTGAACCGCCAGGTGAGGCGCGAGCGGACCTCGACATCTTCTTGGACTTCGCCGACAGGATGGGATTTCGAGACCGCGATGGAGCAGCGCTGATTCCATGGCGCGATCCCGAATCCGCCTTCGAGGCATGGAAGCAATGCTCACGCGGACGCCCGTGCGATTACAGCGCCATGACCTACGAGATGCTTCGCCAGGGCTCGGGCATCCAATGGCCGTGCACGGCTGAACACCCCGCCGGCACGGAGCGGCTGTATGGCGACGGTCTGTTCAACACCGACCCCACGTTCTGCGAGACGTACGGCTTCGACATCGCCAGCGGCGCGCCTCGAAGTCCAACCGAATATCGAGCAATCGATCCTGGACATCGAGCCTTCCTGTACGGAGTCGAATACGAACCCGGACCGGAGACCATCGACGACGACCACCCGCTCCTGCTCACGACCGGCCGAACCGTCTACCAGTTCCACACACGAACCAAGACTGGCCGGACACCCCAACTGGACGCAGCCGCGCCTGACGCGTGGATCGAGATCTCTGTGCCCGACGCTCGCAACCACGGGATCGGCGAGGGGGACGTGGTGCGGATCACGTCGAAGCGGGGCTCCATCGAGACCTGCGCCCGGATCACCGACATCCGCGCAGGGGTGGTCTTCGTTCCCTTCCACTACGGGCCGTGGAAGTCGATCTGCGACACATCGACCGACACGAGTCATCGCGCAGCGAACGACTTGACGATGAGCGTCTGGGATCCCGTCTCCAAGCAGCCGCTGTTCAAAGTGGCTGCGGTGCACATCGAGAAGGTCGCCCCGACCGACGGCTCGCCGTCGGCGGCGCCGACGGTCGGAGGTCCTCGCCCACTCGACGAAGCAGTGATCCAGCCCACCATCGGTGGCGCGACAGCGTTGGCAAGCTCGACGTCGGATGCCGGGAGGATCTGAGATGCACCTGGGTCACTACATCGAGCTCCTCCGCCATTCACAGGACGTGTTGAGCAAGGCGTACCGAGAGGTCGCGGCAGCTCATCCTGACGAGCCAGACGTGCGCATCGACTGCGAGAAGTTCGCTGAACAGATCCAGCGCCACTCCGACCGGCTCGCACCCGTCCACACGAGATATTCAGGTGAGAGCCAGAACGAACCGGAGCGCCTCCTCAGCAGCCTGTTCCACGGCACCCGAAGCGGTCCGCTCGGACTGCTGCGCGACCTCCACGACGTGTACCTCGTCGCGAGTGAGTGCGACCTTGCCTGGACGCTCATCACGCAGGCCGCACGCGGCGCCCGCGACACCGAACTCATATGCATTGCATCAGAGTGCGACGGCCAGGTCGCCGTACAACTTGCCTGGCTGCGGAGCAGGATGAAGCAGGCCGCTCCCCAAGCGCTGGTCGTCGAACGATGACCGACAACACCAATCCTCCGACCTCGGCGAAGCCCGATCCTCTGGTCGAGCAGGCCACACGCATCGTGCTCAGGCCGATCGCCAACCCCCTTCCCCTCGGTTTCCTGGCCCTTGGCGCAGGCACCTCGTTGTTGAGCGGCCTACAACTCGGCTGGTTGCCGCCCACCGACGGCCACCAGGTCGCGGTCGTGCTTCTCGCGTTCGTCGTGCCCCTCCAGATGACCGCATCGTTGTTCGGATTCCTTGCGCGCGACGCGGTGGCTGGTACGGGCATGGGGATCCTGGCAGGCACGTGGCTCTCCATCTCACTCGTCACGTGGTCGGCTGCGCCCGGATCGACCGACAAGGCGCTCGGGATGCTTCTCCTCGTTGCGGCGCTCGCGATCACCGCGCCTGCCATTGCATCATCGCTCGGAAAGCTCATCGCGACGGCAGTCCTCGGAACCACGGCACTGCGATTCGCTTCGACCGGCATCTATCACCTCACGGGTTCGAGTTCGTGGAAGCACGCCGCTGGCATCGTCGGCCTGATCCTGTTCGCGCTCGCCACCTACGCCGCGTTCGCACTGCTGCTCGAAGACGTTCGCCGGGCGACACTCCTGCCGACGTTCAGGAGAGGCCGTGGACGGTCCTCCATCGCCGGCAACCTCCGTGAGCAACTGATCTCGATCGAGCGCGAGGCCGGTGTCCGAGAGCAACTCTGATCCCGTTGGGGCTCGCTCATCACATCAGCTGCGGCGGGGCTGCATCGAGAATCCACGGTGCCGGCTGCGTGCCCCCTGCAGTTCGGGATCACCTGGTCATTTCCGTGTTCTACCCCTCAGGTGTGCCAGGCCCGCACGCTCTCCGGAATGACCGACAAGGCTGGTTTGGTCGAGCTCATGCACGGCCCGAACTTCCTGAGTCTGGGATCGCCCCCATACCGAAACGGCAGCGCCGCTTGGTAGAGGTCTCACGCGTTCGTTGGATGGGCCAACGACAAAGGCCTGGTCAGTAACCCAAAATGGGGCTCTGACCAGGCCTTTCAACCGAGCGGATGACGAGATTCGGACTCGCGACCCTCACCTTGGCAAGGCGGCGGGAACCGTCCGCCGAGTCC
>JAOBWQ010000388.1 GCA_025463425.1 Ilumatobacteraceae bacterium
CGAGCAGGGTGGTGTGGGTGAAGCCGAGCACGGACACCACCGGCGTGTCCATCGGGCCGTCGAAGCCGCCGCGGGTCACCGCGAGGAGACCGATGAGCGTGATGAACAGCCCGGCGATCGCAGCCACCACGGCGTCGGGGGCGAACCGGCGCGTGTACGACGTACGTTGCGTGCCCACCGGCACGGACACGACCGGCGCGGCAGCGACGGGCGTCGCGACGACCGCCCGCTCGACGGGCGCTACGACCGCCGGGGCGACGTATGGGGTTTCCACGTACGCGCGTTCCGCGTACACGGTCTCGACGTGGGCTTCGTCGCGGATGAACTCAGGTGCGTTCGACATCGCTCACCGATGCCCGACGACGTGGGACGACAGGAAACCGATCATGATGAACTCCTTGTTCGGGTCCGCCCGGGAGGCGGACGACCCGTTGCAGACGTTGCCGGACTTCGCCGGGCTGAAACATCGCGCGCCGCTGGTTTCGACTGCGGTACGGAGGGGTACTTCGCGCCGGTGTCCAGTCAGGTGGCGACGCCGTCGATATCGCGTTCGCAAGTGAGACACCGTCGGGTGCCCGCGTTCTTGACCGCGCTGGTCGGCGGAGGTTTCGTCGCAGCAGCGCCGTTGGTAACGCATCACTTCGACGGAAGCGCCGACGAGTTCAGCCAACGGACGCTGCCAGTTCTGCCGTTGCTCGGTTGGGTGGCCTGCGCAGTGCTCGGCGCGATCGTGCTGACACACCGTGTGCATCTCGCCATCTCGGTCGACGAGGGTTCAACCGTCGCGATCGCCTATGACCTGCTGCCGTTGGCCCTGTTCGTCACACCGGTGATCGCGATCTGGTCGCTGGCCTCCGGCCACCTGCTGTTGGCCGCCGCCGCGGCGATCCTTGCCGGCTACCACCTGACCTTGATCGTGCCCAGGTTGACCCACGACCGCATTCCGGAATGGGCACACTCGGCGCCGCGCCTGACCCTCGTGTTCGCCAACGTGTACGTCGACAACGCGACGCCCGAGGCCGCCGCGGCGCAACTCGTGGGGACGGGCGCCGACGTGATCGTCATCGCCGAGTCGACCCCCAAGTTCTTCGGACACTTCGACGACGCCGGCGGCGACGTCTCCCATCCGTACCGCCTGTTCGACCCGGACGACACGAGCGACTACGCGGTCGCGATCGCCTCCGCTCGTCCGCTCGGCAAGCGCTCGGTGATGCACACGGTCGGGCCACTCAGCCTCGCTGTCGCCGAGGTGGAGGTCGGCGGCGCCACCGTCAGCATTGCAGCGCTGAACCCGATGACGGCGTTCGACCCGGACGGGCACGCGACGTGGAAGGAACAGATAGAGGCCTTGAAGGAGTTCATCCCGACCATCGAGGGACCACTCGTCATCGTCGGCGACCTCAACGCGACCAGCTACCGCCCGGAGTTCAAGGAGCTCCTCGATCTCGGGCTCACCGACGGCATCGACTCGCTCGGCCAGGCCTGGCGGCCGTCGTTCACGCTGCAATCGGTCTGGCCGCTCGGCGCGCTCGGCGCGATCGCACGCATCGACCACGCGCTCCTCAACGACCAGGTCTGCTCGATGCACGTCAAGAACCTCCCGGCCAAGGGCAGTGACCACCGCCCGTTCGAGATCATCCTGGCGATCCGCAGCGACGACGCCTGAGCGTCGAGCGTCCGTTCACACGCGGCTCACGGCGAACGAATAGCCTGGCCCGACGCGGCACAGTCGTACGCGGAATGAACGCGACCAACCTTCGCAAGGAGTTTGTCCATGGAAGCCCCAACGAACGGTCCAGCGTTCCACGACGTCGAGGTCGGCCCACGTGGCCGCCACCTGCCTGAGGGCACGCCGTCCAGCGTCGACGTCACGGCCGACGCCGTGACGGTCGCCTTCGCCGACGCACTCGGCGGGGCAACTGCGGCCACGTTCCACCCGACCTGGCTGCGCGACAACTGCCCGTGCGATGAATGCCGCATCGTCCAGACCGACGAGCGACGCTGGCAGCCCTGGCGCGACGTCGAGTCACCGCAGGCGGTTTCGGCAAAGATCGTCGATGGCGCGCTCCATGTGACCTGGAACAGCGGCCACCGGTCGACGTACTCCGCCGCTGCGTTCGCGAACATCGATCGCGCCAGTCATCGAGGCACGTGGACCGGCCGGGCGTGGACCGCCGGCTACGAGATCGAGCGCTTCGACCACGCGGCCGCGACCAACGACATGGTCACCCGCAGACGGTTGTTCGAGGCCTTCCGCCGCGACGGTGCGATCGTGGTCACCGGCTCCCCCGTGGTGCCCGGCTCGGTCCTCGACCTCGTCCGCACCCTCGGCCTGACGATCCGCGACTCGTCGCTGGGCCTGATCTTCGATGTCAAGCTCGATCCGGCCGGCTACAACATCGCCTTCACCGCCGAGGAAGTGCCGCCGCACAACGACAACGCGCAGTACACCAACCCGCCGAGCGGTCAGGTGCTGGCGATGCTCGTCAACGACGCGACCGGCGGGGAGAGCGTCGTCGTCGACTCATGGTCGGTGCTCGAGCAGCTGGAAGCACTGGATCCCGGAGCCGTCGACGTCCTCAGCCGCGTTGCCGTCGGGCACCGGCAGTACTCGACCGAGGCCGAAGGGTTCAGCCGCAACCCGCTGGTGGTGCGTGACCGCGACGGGCACGTGCGGCACCTTCGCTTCTCGAACCAGCTCATGCAACCGCTCGAGTACGACGACCCCGACCTCGCCGCGTGGTACCGGGCCTACCGCCTGCTCGGCACGATCGTCAGCGACCCGGCCAACCACGTCTCGTTCCGTCTGAGCGCCGGCGACACGTTGTTCGTCAACAACCACCGGGTGCTCCACTCGCGCACGGCCTTCGTGCCCGACGGGCCACGCCACCTGCAGGACATCTACTTCGACGTCGATGACGTGATGGGGCACCTGGACCGGATGACCGGTGAGGCGACGGATGCGATGGTGACCGGGTGAGCACCGAACAGCACCTCGACACCGTTGCCTTCACGGCCATGGAGCACGGCACCAAGGACGACTACGTCCTCGTCTTCGCCCACGAGCAGGAGCAGCTCGACACCCAGGCCGACCGGGTCATGGACTGGCTGCGCCAGATGGACGGTGCGTCGCCGTACAAGATCTCTCGCCTCGATCACGTGCTGCAGTCAGCCACGCGAGCGGAGGCCGATGGCGCGGACACCGAGACCATCGTGTGCGCACTGCTGCACGACATCGGTGACATCATCGGAACGGCCAACCACTCCCAGGTCGGTGCTGCGCTCTTGCGGCCATATGTGAGCGCCGAGAACTACTGGGTGGTCGAGCACCACGGGCTGTTCCAGGGCTACTACTACTTCGCGCACTACGACATGGACCCGAACGCGCGCGACCGCTACAAGGACCACCCGTACTACGACGCGTGCGTGCGGTTCTGCGCCGATTGGGACCAGAACTGCTTCGACCCGGCGTATGCGCACAAGCCGCTCGAGCACTGGGAGCCGATGGTCCGCGAGATCTTCGCCCGCAACCCCGCCGACGTCTTCGGCTGGTAGCCCTCGCATCGCCTCACGCAGGTTCGAAATGTCATCGCTGCGATGACATTTCGTGCAGGCGTCAGGCGGGCGGCGTGGCGGGCGGGATCGTGGTCGGCGGCGCTGGTGGGGGTGGCGGTGACGTCATCGGGCTCGTGTTGTCGAGCTGATCGACCTCGGCTCGGGCCTCGGCGACGGCGTCGAGGCGGTTCTGCACCTCGGTGACCGCACTGTCCAGCGCGGGCGTCGCCGGCGAGGCGTCGAGCGCCGACGCCTTGACGCCTGACACTGCGTTCTCCAGGGCCAGCACCGACGGCTCGATCGCCGCGATCGCCGCGGCGCGGTTCGCCGCCGGCAGCGCAGATGCCGCGATCAGTCGGTCGTCGATCTCCAGTGCACCTCGCTCGACCGCCTGCTGCACATCGCCGGCACCCGTCTGGGCGCGCGCGGCCGCAGCGGCCGCGATCAACCGTCGGTGCAACAGCGCCTCGGGCGTGTGCGCACCGGCCCACTCGACCGGGGCTCGGCCGGGCGTTCCGGGCACGATCTGGTTGGACGCGGCGAACGACGCCTTGTTGCGCAACGCGCCATAGGCGATCGCCGCGGCGAGGACGACGACGAGACCGACGAGGCCGAGCAGGAAGGTCATTTCTTCTTGCTCGCAGCGATGATGGCGATGATCGCGATCAGCACGAGAAGCGCGATGACAGCCGTGATGATGATCTTGACCTTGCTCCACGGACGTGCGCCCTGGACCTCACCGGTGACGCCGTTGATGTACACCTGGAACGGCTTCTCCTGGTAGATCACGGTCAACAACCAGATCGGCAGCAGGAGGTGCTTGTAGGTCATCTTCTGCCACGTGATGCTGCGCGACTGGATGTCCTGGTGATCGCCGCCGATGTCGGATTTGATCGTCTGGTCGATCGCGTGCTCCATCGTGGCCGTTGCCTGGGTCAGGCACTCCTCGACATCGTGGTCGTAGGTGCGGCAGAGGTGGCCGGCGACGTATTCGGGTGAGTACGGCTTGGCGGTCTGCGTGGGCCACGGCTCCAGCTTGGCGATCCGTTTGCTGTCGAAGCCGTCGTTGGCGAACACGGTGACGTCGTCGAAGCTGTTGTGCACGTTGCCGGACACGTGGTGCCAGTCGGTGCGCGTCTCGGTGTGGCGGTTGTCGCCCGATCCCACCGTGACGGTGTGGTCATCACCTCGACGCCCCTGGTAGAAGGTGTCGGTGTCCGCGTCGTAGGTGAAGTACGCGGTGTAGATGCTGGTGAACGAACCCGTTCGGTTGTAGGTCTTGAACTCAGTCGGAGCGAACCGACGGCTGTTGATCCACTGCTCGATCGCAGCGGTGGCGGCCTTCTCGTCGATCGTGAACGGCACCACGCCATCGACGGGGATCCGGTCCGGCGCATCGTGCACGTCGTTGCGCTGGATCGGCGTGGCGCAATACGGGCAGCGTTCAGCGGTGAGGCTGCCGCTGAACGTGGAGTGACCACCGCAGTTCTGACAGACGATCTCCTTGTCCTGGATCGTCTGCGCCTGGGGCGCCAGCGCGCGGCCCTCGCGGAGATGGGTGAGTGCCGAGCGGAGGTCCTGCTCCTGCGCGAGACCAGCCGTGTCGGCGGTCAGCTCGTAGGTGGTCCCACACGAGCTGCACGCCAACTTCTGCAGCTTGATGTCGAAGTGCAGCTCACTGCCGCACGAGCCGCACGGATAGGTGCGCGTCTGCTCGGTGGAGTGCAAGGAGGCGTGGTCCGTCGGCGCCGGAGGCGGGGGCGGAGGTGCAGATCCGTCACCCATCGGCGCGGGCGAAGCGAGGGGCGGCGGAGCGCCGAGTGGCGGCGGTGCATCCAACGGCGGCGGACCTGCCGACGGCAGTGGGGGCAGGGGTGGCGGCGCGCCGGCGTCGCTCATCTCAGGCTCCCGGTGCCGCTGCGGGTGGCATCGGCGGCGGGGCCTGCGGCGGCAACGGCGGCGGTGCGGAGAAGAACACCTGCAGCGCGGGCACGCTCTGTGCCGGCGCCCACGCGGCCATGCCCTGGCACCACACCAACGTCTGGCCGACGACCTGGCCGGCGGCGATGCCGGCTTGCATCTGCTGGAGGTTGAACGGGCCGCCCGGCTGGCCGCCGGCATCGACGTGGTACTGCACCTGGCCGGGCAGCGGCGGTGGCGCGGCGGCAGCCGGCATCGCTGCCGCTGCGGGTGCCGCGGCTGCTGGGGCGAACGCGCCACCCATGAGGTTGCCCATCTGCCCGCCCATCGCGACACCGAGCCCGAGTCCGAGGCCGGCGCCGGCGAGACCACCGCCTGGGTTGCTGGCTGCGGCCACCATCGCCTCAGCGGCCTTGGCCTGCTGGAAGCGGTCCATCGGGCCGATGTTGTCGAGGAAGCCGCCTTCCTCCACGCCGCGGGCGACGCCGCGCGTCATGGCGGCCGTGATCTCGTCGGGCAATGAGATCGTCATCGTGATCGACGGGATCTCGAGGCCGTACTCGTCGTCGACGCGTTCCTGTACGAAATCGCGCAGCTTGTCGGACAACTCCACCTGACGGCCCTGGAGGTCGATCACGCCGAGCTGCTTGCCATCGGCATCCTTGGTGGCCATCACCATGTCGGAGAACGCGAGGGTGATGACCCGGCGGAGGAGCTCGGAGATCTCCTCGACGTCGACAGCGCTGTCGGTGCCGATGACCTCTTTCATGAAGATCTCCGGGTTGGCGATCCTGACGACG
>JAOBWQ010000403.1 GCA_025463425.1 Ilumatobacteraceae bacterium
GCCGACGCGCAGCCCGGCGCGCACTGCGCCGGCATCCGGACCCGGCACCGGATCGATGATCGCATCGACCCCGCGTCCAGCGGTCAGCTCGCGCAACGGGGTTGCGGGGGCGTCCGGCGCCGTGTCCACGACGGGGCTCGCGCCGATCGAGCGCCAGTGCGCAGCCTTCTCGACCGCGTCGGAGCCGCCGATGATCGCGATCACTTCGGCGCCTGCTGCCCGGGCGAGCTGCACGCACGCCGAGCCGAGCCCCCCGCTTGCACCGCGCACGGCGACGACCTCACCCGCGGTGACCGCGCCGCGCCGGATGACCGCGTGATAGCCGGTGTGTGCGGGGATCAGCAGGCTGGCCGCATCGGCATCGGACATCGCGTCGGAGATCTCGACGATCATGCCGACGCCCACCGCGACCTCGGCCAGGCTGCCGAACGGCTGGATCATGCAGGCACCGATGCGCTTGCCGATCAGGTGCTCGTTTCCCGGTCCGGCGTCGGTGACGATGCCCACACCCTCCTGCCCGGAGATGTACGGGCGCGGCACCGGCACCGGGTAGGCACCGTTGGCCATGGTGACGTCGGGCAACGCCAACGCAGCCATGGTCACGTCGACGATCACCCAGTCGTCGTGCGGGTTCGGCGCGGTGCCGGGCGTGCCGGCAGGCATCCAGCCGCCCATCGACATCCGCAGACCGGCGAGTGTCTCCCGGGTCGGTGCCGGGACGTCTTCGAGGACGAGCACGTCTGCCGGATGGCCGAACTCGTGCACTCGCCAGGCTCGCATGGTTGACACGCGGGCGACGCTAACGACGGCCCCGATGGGGTGACGAAGCCGGGGGCTCGCTCCGCCTACATCGTGTAGTCGGGGATGGGCACGCTGAGGCTGAAGACCGTGCCCTGATCGTCGACGCAATCGGCCGACCAACCCGATGGGTAGTCGACCGGCTCGTCGGCGGTGCCGCCGTGCTCGCGCACGAGCGCGACCGCGGCGTGGATGTCGTCGACGACGAACCACAACCGGGCTCCGCCGTCGTACCCGCCGCCGACCGAGCCGGGCGGAGCGCTGATGTTCTCGATGTGGCCGGACGGCTGTTGATCGGAGCCGGGTGCGTTGAACTGCCAGCCCAACACCGCGCCGAAGAACCGCTGGGCCTTGACGACATCGGCCACCGGCAGCGTGAAGTAGTAGAGGTCGCCGCGGTCGTGGTGCTTGACCTGGTGGCTGTGCCCGGCCGGCTCGGTGCCGGCCGGCACCTGCAGCTCGAATGCGCCGTGCTCGGAGGCATTGGCGCGAGCGGCGTACTCCTCGGTGGTCAGCTGCTCGACCTGCGCGGTGATGGTCCAGCGCTGGCCGAAGGGATCGTCGAGCGTGCCGCTGCGGTTGCCGTGGAACTGGTCGGCCGGTGCGCGCAGCGAGGTCGCGCCGAGCGACACGGCTCGGGCGAAGACCTCGTCGACCAGCTCGCCGGAGCCGACGTCGAGGTTGAAGGTGCACGTCGGGCCGCCACGGGTCTGCGGACCGACGGCGTCGACCTCCGGATACTCATCGGCGAGCATCATCGTCGAAGTGCCGAGGGTGATCTCGGCGTGCCCGACGCGGCCGTCGTCGCCGACGAGGCGCTGGGTCTCGACGGCACCGAACGCGTCGCGGTAGAAGTCGAGTGCAGCAGCGGCGTTGCGGACGATGAAGTACGGGGTGACGGTCATGGTCGTGGTCCTCTCGGAGGTGGCGGGTGTGGCGGGGATGAGCAGCGGGCGCAGTTCGTCGGCCAGTCGTTGACGGAGCTGCTTGGCGAAGGCGGCGCTCGGCGCGATCGGCGCCTCGGGACGGCGCAGGACGTCGAAGGCATCGGTCATGGCTGGCCCCCTGCTTCGTTGGAGGTGTGTTCGGCGGAGCTCTGTTCGGCGGAGCTGTGTTCGGCGAAGGTCTGGCGGAATGCGGTCTTGGCCCGTTGGAGCAGGGACTCGGTGGCGTGCACGCTCTTGCCGAGGATGCCGGCCACGTCGCCCACGGGCAGGCCGTCGATGTAGCGCAGGGTGAGCGCACTTCGGTGCTCTGCGCTGAGCCGGTCGAGCACCTCGTGGGTGTGCGTGGTGCTGATCGGTTCGTCGTTCGGATCGGGCTCGTGATCCTCGGTGGCCACCAGGCTCAATGCGGTGCGCTGGCGATCGGTGCGTCGCCAGTGATCGACGAGCTTGTGCCGTGCGGTGCCGATCAGCCATCCGATCCCGATGTCGTCGACCGACCGGTCGAGGAGTGCCGCTGTCGCGGCCATGAAGACCTCCGCGGTGAGATCCTCGGCCAGTGCCTCGATGCCGCAGCGGCGGACGACGTAGCCGTAGACCTGGGGAAGCGCCCGGTCGTAGATCGACAGCAGGTGCTCGGCGGGGTTGCCGGGAGCCGTCTGCGGCGCTGCGTCCATGTCCCTCCGTCGTTCGGCGAGCCGCCGTTCCGTCGCGCGCTCGGAGAAATCTCGCCCTGGCATCCAGAACACATGTTCGATACGGTGCCACCATGGGATTCAACAACCCGGCGATGCCGTGGCGCGATCTCGAGCGAACCCTATCCGGCCAGAAATTGCCGGAACAGCAGGAGCCGGCTGCACGCGGTGCCGCCCCACGCGGGGCAGATGGCCGCGCCCCTGGCAGCCCGAGCTGGAACGCCGGAGGCGACGGCCCGGCCTGGAGCCGCAAACGACAACCGTTCGAACCATCACCTGACCTGGCGCCGGGCATCGGCGACCACACAGCCGAGATCCAGCCCAGTCACGTGCGCGGCCCGCGGGTGCCGTACGCCGAGCTGCACTGCCACTCGAACTTCTCGTTCCTCGACGGTGCGTCGCACCCCGAGGCCCTGGCCGAGGAAGCAGCGCGCATCGGTCTGGAGGCGCTCGCGCTCACCGATCAGAACGGCTTCTACGGTGTGGTCCGCTTCGCCGAGGCAGCCAAGGCAGTCGGCCTGCCGACGGTGTTCGGTGCCGAGTTGACCCTCGACCTCACCCATTACGAGCCTGGTCTGCCAGATCCGCCGGGCGAGCACGTCGTGCTGCTCGCCGATGGCCCCGGTGGCTATGCGCGACTGGCGCGGGCGATCAGCCTCGGCCAGCTGGCGGGGGAGAAGAGCGCGCCGCGGTTCCACCTCGACCAGTTGAGCGAGGTCGCCGCCGGCGACGGTCGGGCCGACCAACAGGGTGCGTGGTGGGTGCTGACCGGCTGCCGCAACGGTCTGGTGCCGGCCGCGCTGGTGCGCGACGGACCGGCTGCCGCAGCACGTCAGCTGCAGCGGCTGATCTCGCTGTTCGGGCGCGAGCGGGTGGTGGTCGAGCTGTGGGATCACGGCGATCCACTCGACTCGGCGCGCAACGATGCCCTCGCCGAGCTCGCCGGCCGGCACGACCTCACGTGCATCGCCACCAACGACGTGCACTACGCGACACCGCAGCAGCGCCGGCTGGCGACCGCGCTGTCGGCCGTTCGGGCCCGGCGCAGCCTGGAGGAGATGAACCCGTGGCTGCCGGCCGGTGCCACCGCGCACCTGCGCAGCGGCGCCGAGATGGCCAAGCGCTTCATCCGCTTCCCGGGGGTGATCGAGACGGCTGCAGCGATGGGGCGTGCCGCGGCGTTCGACCTCTCGCTCGTGGCGCCCAAGCTCCCCCCGTTCGACTGCGAGCCCGACGAGCACGGTCGGCCGCGCAACGAGATGGAGTACCTCCGCCACCTCGTCGAGCTGGGCGGACACGACCGATACGGGCCGCGGCCGGGGCGGGGGGAGGACCTCTCCCTGCGGTCCAGGGCGTGGGCCACCATCGACCACGAGCTCGAGATCATCGAAGGGCTCGGGTTCCCCGGCTACTTCCTCGTCGTCTGGGACATCGTCCGGTTCTGCAAGCAGGCGGACATCCTCTGCCAGGGGCGGGGCAGCGCGGCGAA
>JAOBWQ010000421.1 GCA_025463425.1 Ilumatobacteraceae bacterium
GTTCTCGCAGTCGTCGTGATCCGCGGCCGGCGAAACTGGGCGGACGGACTCGGCATAGTCTGAGCGGATGGACGACGAGCACCTCGACCCGGAGGTCGTCTCGCGCGTGATCCGTCGGGCCTTGGAGATCAGCGGCCCGATCACCATCGACGACTCGAAGGCCACGGGCGTCCGGCGCGATGCGCTGATCGCGGCCGCCGGCGAGGTCGGCTTGCCGGTCGTTGCCGTGCTGCGTTCGATCGCGGTCGAGCACCTCGGTCAGCTCCCAGCGGCGCGGGTCGGCGACCGCATCGTCGGGGCCGCCGTCATCGCCGTCGACGACGAGATCGCGGGTACGCCCGAGGACGTCCTGGCGCGCATCGACCGCTGGTTGGTCGACGGCCACCATCGCCGACGCGATCGCCTGCGCGGCGGCACGGGCGAGTGGAGCAAACGGTCGGGTCTGGTCGGCGGCACGATGCGTCGGATGCGCAAGGCGACCGGAGAGGGCCGGCTCGGGGACTACCGCCACGTCGGCGCGACGGCCGAGGACATCGGCACCGGTTCGACCGCCGTGCGGGTCACGGTCGATCGACAGACCGATCGCACCCTGGCCGCAGCAGGCGGCGCTGCGGTGATCCTCGGCGGCGCGGGTGGCGTCGTCGCAACGGCTGCGGCCGGGCCGGTCGTGCTGCTGGCCGCACCGTTCGTGATCGTCGGCGGGGTCAGCGTTGCGTTGAGTGGTCGCCGGCGGGCCAAACGTACCGAGGTCGAGATCGCTCGCCTCCTCGAAGCGGTGGCCGATCACAACACGCCCACCCGGCTGCGCGTCGAGGTCGCGCAGCGGATGACCGGACGCAAGCCGGCGATTGGTCGTGGCACCAGCGCTGGCTAGTGTCGGCGGGTCGGCCGCCATCTTGGGCGCGCCGAGTCTCACCGGAGGTGTCCATGCTCCAGACCATTCCCGCTCGTCGTGGCAAGGCCGTGCGGCTCGCCGCCGGTGAGGCGATCAAGATCATCAACACCCACGGCACCCAGGTTGTCGACTTCTGGGCGTTCGTCGGGTCGATGCAGACCGAGTTCGTCGGCATGGAGCAGAGCCGGGCGACGTGGACACACCTCTTTCCCCGTGTCGGCGACCCGCTCTACACGAACCACCGTCGGCCGCTGCTGATCCTCGAAGAGGACACATCTCCGGGGCGGCACGACACGCTCATGGCGCCGTGCGACAACGACCGCTACGGCCTGCTCGGCTGCACCGATTACCACGACAACTGCCGCGACAACATGCATGCCGCGTTGGCCGAACTGGGCATCATGGTGCCGTACACGCCGGGGTCGCTGAACGTGTTCATGAACATCCCGTGGGCCGAGGATGGCGGGCTGGCCTTCGAGCCGGCACTCAGCAAGCCGGGCGACTACGTCGTCTTCCGCGCCGTGCTCGACTGCGTGGCCGTGATGTCGGCCTGCCCGCAGGACATCCTCACGATCAACAGCCAGGCGCCGACCGAAGCCCACTTCGAGGTCCTCCCCGCCGCCTGACGAGCCTGAATCCGGCGGATTTGCTGATGGATCACGGGATCGGTCCCGGGTAGCATGTCCGGCGGAGAGCTGCCAGAGCGGCCGAATGGGGCACCCTGCTAAGGTGTTGATGGTTTCGGCCATCCGTGGGTTCAAATCCCACGCTCTCCGCCACTTGATCGAACCCCGGATGGCGACGGCTGTCCGGGGTTCGTCACGTTTTCGGAACGGTTTCGCCCTGGTCGCGCCTGGTCGCACCCCCCAATGTTGCAATCTCATGACGGAGCGTGTAAACATTTCGCCAAGAAGCCATGCGATTGCTCGTGTGGGGGGCGGACGACTCGCCCCCTCATCGCCCGCTGCAGCACCTCGGTGTTGCGGTCGGTCGTGAAAGGGAACAGCGAATGTCCGAAGACGATTTTGGGTTCTGGGACGGAGACCGTCGACGCTCGTCGACCGGACCGATCCCGCGCCTGAAGCGGACGTCGCCCGCGACGCCGGCCAAGGCCAGCCGACAGCACACTGGTCGAGCCGAGTCGCAGACGGTCGAGGTGCGCCTGACCGCCCGACGCACCGGCCAATCGAATCCCCTCGCTCGCCGCCTCGGCGCGCTCTGTGCCGTGGGTCTGCTGGCGGTGCCCGTCGCGCTCATCGTGCGCGGCTCGAACAACGACGCGACGATCGACGCAGCCCAGGCCGCCGCAACCACGCCGACCGTCGCACTGACCAGTGCCCCGACCGTCGCACCGATTGCGCAGCCCGTGCTGACCCAACCCGTGCTGACCCAACCCGTGCTGACCCAACCCGTGCTGACCCAACCCCCCGCGGCCGAGACCACGGCGGCCCCGGTTGTAGCAGCTGCCCCGGTTGCCGCCGAGGTGCCGCTCGCGACTGAGGTGTCCGCCCGGGTCGAATCAGCGGACACGGCGCACCCGGTGGGCCTCGCAACGCCCGCTGCGGAGAAGCGGCGTGTGTGCGACGTCGACTACACGGTGCTGGCCGGTGACTACTGGATCTCGATCGCGCGCAACTGGAGCGTGAAGCTGGCCGATCTGCTCAGCGCCAACGCTGCCAACGTGTCGACACCGCTCTACCCGGGTCGCAACATCTGCTTGCCGGCTGGTGCGCAGCAGCCGACGTCCTCGGTGCCGGCGACGACAGCGAAGCCGACTCCCACATCGACCGCTACCACGACCGCGAAGACCACGCCGACGACCACCAAGCCGAAGCCGCCGACGACCACCACCCCCAAGACGACACCGACGACCACCAAGCCGAAGCCGCCCTCGACGACTGCTGCTCCGACGACCGCTGCTCCGACGACCACCGAGGCTCCACCGGCCAACAACTACAGCCGTGCCGAGGTCGAGCAGATCATCCGCAACGTGTGGCCGGACGATCTCGAGGACGAAGCCGTGCGCATCGCGACTCGCGAGAGCAACCTCGTTCCCACAGTGCGCAACTCCTGCTGCTACGGCTTGTTCCAGATCTACTTCACGGCCAACAAGTCGTCGCTGGTCTCGTGGGGCATCACCTCGGCCTCGAGGTTGTACGACCCACAGGTGAATGCCTACGCGGCCTACGCGATGTACCTACGCGCTGGTGGCTGGGGCCCCTGGGCCCTGTAGCTCGCGTCAGTGAGGCAGGGCCTGGACGGCGTTGCCAACCGTGCCCGCCACGGACTGTGCAGCGCTGGAGATCGAACCTGCGGCGCGCCCGGCAGCCTTGCGGCCGGACCAGAACACCGACGGCCGGCCACCCGTGTCGAGCGCGCTGGCCAGCAGGCCGCCGAGCATCGACGCGTTCTTGAAGAACTGCATCCGTTGCGCGGCCCGAGCGTCGGCATCCTTCTCCTTCCAGAACGGATGGCCGGCGATGCTGGTCGGCACGAGCGATGCCGCCAGCGCGAGCGACGCCGCCCGCGGGAAGAACCCGAGCGCCAGCAGAGCGCCGGCGCCGACCTGGACGCCTGCGTTGATCTTGATCAACTGCTCAGGGTCGGTCGGCAGCCCGACCTTCTCGGCGATCGGGACCCCGACCTCTTCTGCGGCGGGAATGACCGCCTTCGGTGCGCGAAGGGTCTGGATGCCTCCGGCGACGAACGCCGCGGCGAGCAGTGGACGAGAGAGCGTGCGAGGGCCGAACATGCAGGTGGGATACCCGATCGGTGAACATCTCACACTGTCCGCACCCAGGGCTGCGCCGACCGATGATTTGCGGGTGTCGGTTGGCGGAGTCAACGACTACACTCAACAACCGATATCTGCGCTCGTAGCTCAATGGATAGAGCACTTGACTACGGATCAAGCGGTTAGGGGTTCGAGTCCCTTCGAGCGCGCCAACAAAATACCAATCCTGACCAGGGATGATACGATACGAGGACCTCGCCGAATCGGTGGGGTCCTCGGGCGTTTTCGCCTCATGTATCAGAGATGTATCAGTTGCCGAAGGAGGTCGCCATGGCGTGGAAGCCTTCAGGCCGACCGCAAGTGCGCCAACAACGCGACAAGTGGGTCGTTCGTATCGACGGGATCGACACCGAGACGGGGAAGATCCGGCCGCGCCAGCTCGGCACCTTCCCGTCCAAGCGCGCTGCGACGAAAGCATCGAGCGAGTTCGCTGCGCAGCGAGAAACCGGCAGCGACCGGGGGACCGTCGGCTCCGTCGTCACCAAATGGGCGGCCAGCCGAGTCGATGTCGCTCCGAACACGCGCGAGCAGTATGTGTGGGCTGCCGGCCACATCGCAGCTGGGATCGGAGCGATTCGTCTGGACCGGCTCCAGCGCGAGGACGTCGCGCAATGGCTCGATGGCCTCGCCTCCGCGGGCCTCAAATCCCGGCGGAGCATCCAGATCTTTCGGATGGTGCTGCGCGCTGCCCTCGACGACGCCGTGGACGCAGGCGAGATCAACCGGAGTCCGGCCACCCGTGTTGGCATGCCCCGGCAGGTCACCAAGAAGGATCGCGTCAAGGAGGTCGACGCGTGGGACGAGTCGGACCTGCGCAAGTTCCTCGCCGTGGCGAAGGCACATCGCTGGGGAGCACCGCTGCGGCTTGCTGCGCTATACGGCCTCCGCCGCAGCGAGTTGATCGGACTGCAATGGTCAGACATCGATGTCACCAAGAAGACGGTGCGCATCGAGCGCGGCCTGGTTGGCGTGAGCAACGGCCCGCAGTGGAGCGATGGTAAGAACGCTCGATCTCGTCGGACGATCCCGATCGATGCATCGATGGCCAAGGAGCTCGCCGCGCACCGCCGCTTCCAGGCCGAGGAGCGGATCGCGGCCGGCGGCGATTGGCAGGACAACAACCTGGTCGTCGCCACGCACGACGGGCGACACGTGTCGCCGCGCAACTTCGACCAGTCCCTGGCGCGCATCGTCACCAACGCCGGCGTTCCCCGACTCACCTCACACGGTCTCCGGCACACCGCGGCAACGCACATGGTGCGACACGCCTCAGACATCGGTGAGATCCGGGCCGCAGCCGATGTCCTCGGCCACAGCCCCGACATGTTGATGAAGACGTACGCTCACGCTCTGCCGGAATCCGTCCGCACCGTCACCGACAAGATCGGCCGACGAGGACTGGCAACCGAGTGAGCGGTTCGCCGAATCGTCTCCTGTTGATCGACGAGAGCGACGACATCGTCCACGGCGGACGAAACTATGTCGTTGCGTGCGCTGTTGCGTTGGTCGGTGATGACGGGGCGGTGAGCGCCCGCCTACGCGAGGTGCTCTCATCGAATCCCGATCGGACGCGACCGTTCCACTGGTCCACCGAGGGGCCAGCGCTCCGGGCACACATGCTCGAGGCGGTCGCAGCTGTGGCCGAGGTCTCCTATGCCGTCATCGGTGAGGTGACGAGCTCTCACGGGCAGGAAGGCGTGCGGTACGAGTGCATGCGCGCCTTGCTCAGGCTGGCCGGAGACGAAGCCGTGCAGGTCGTGATCGAGAGTCGGGAGAGGGCGCTGCGCAACCTTGGTCAGAACCGCACCGACCATCGTGCGATCGTCGACGCCAGGCATGCCGGCGACGTCTCTCCGCTGCTGCGGTACCGATGGGCTGACAAGACTGACCCGTTGGTCTGGGCGCCCGATGCGATCGCAGGCATGACGTTGGCGGCGCGTCGGGCAAACGCGAGCTGGCTCGAGCTGTTCGCAGCGGCCGGCGGCGATCTGAGGATTGTCGACATCGCGCCATAACGCGCATGAGTCCCGGCTCCCGCAATCACCCTGACGGGTGTCGCCGGCTCCTCCGGGACCCTACTTCCGCACCTCCATACCGGAGCGGCACCTCCAAGTATCACCCTGCGCAACGAGAACGGCAACACATTCGAGCGGCCGCTGTTGCTGCGGGCAGGCGGATTCGGCCTCTGTATCTGGCTGAGAGTCATGCGCCTGCTCCCTGGATCGTCTGCTCCCTACCCCGATGTCCATTTGAAGTGCGTCACGAAATCGATTTTTCGGGGGCATGTGTGTATGGAGGTCTGAGGTGAACGAACCAGTTGCCAACGAGTGGAGCGAACTCCCGATTCTGTTGAAGGTAGACGAGGCCGGAGCCGTGTTGCGGATCGGCCGATCGAAGGCGTACGAGATGACCACGCTCTACGTCGCGAGCGGCGGCACGAACGGTCTGCCGTGCCTACGCATGGGTGATCTCCTGCGCGTTCCACGGTTCGCGCTCGAGGAGTTCGTGACCACTGGTCGCATCGTTCAGCTGCTCCAAAAGCCTGAGCTCGACGCGACCGTCCACGCGACTCCTCCATCGAAGTCGACGCGCTCGCGTCGGACGACGAACCGTTCGCAGCTGTCGTTGCTCGCGTCGGACTGAGCCCACCCGATGGACGCCGAGAGCACACGCACTCACGAACCATTGAAGAACAGACAAGTGCCCGCGGATTGGAGTGTGTGGTGATCCGCGTGACGACGCTGTACGCGTCCACCGCGTCAGCGACGGCGAAGTACTACACGAAGTACCTGACGGACGCGCCTGAGGAGGTCCCGGGCCTGTGGGCCGGCCAGCAGGCCGATCTCCTTGGTTTGAGCGGCGTGGTGTCGACGGATCAGCTCGAGCGGATGCTGTCGGGCCACGACCCGATCACAGACGCGACGCTCGGGATGCCGTTGGCAGATCGGACGTTGGTGAACGGGAAGGTGATTCGTGCGGTCGCCGGGTTCGATGCCACGGTGTCGGCCCCGAAGTCGGTGAGCGTGCTGTGGGGATTGACGGGTGACGCCGGTTTCGCGGAGGCGCATGATGTTGCGGTCCGGGCTGTGTTGTCTCATCTCGAACGGTACGGATCAACAACCCGGGTGCGTTCGAACGGTGGCCGCCTCCACCCCGAGTCGCAGGGGTTGATGGTGGCCGGGTTCCGCCAAACCACGTCCCGTGCGGATGATCCGCAGCTGCACACCCATCTGGTCATCTCGGCGAAGGTCCAGACCGAGGACGGCCGATGGTTGGCGTTGGACGCACGGATGCTGAAGCGCTACCAACGCACGCTCGGCGGGATCTATCAATCGGTGCTGCGCGCCGAGCTCACCGAACGGTTCGGGGTGGCGTTCGGTGAGATCGTCAAAGGCCAAGCCGAGATCGCCGGCGTCCCGTCGGAGCTGCTCGAGCTGTTCTCCAAGCGTGCCGCGCAGGTCGACAACGCACTCACCGTGAAGGTCGCCGAGTTCTACGCCCGCGAGGGCCGTGACCCGACACTGTGGGAGAAGGCCGCGCTCACTCGTGAAGCCGCCGCGGACACACGCAACCGCAAGACCGACCGACCGGTGAGCGAGCTCCGCCCAGGTTGGATCGACGACGCAGCCGACCTGGGCATCACCCCCGACAGCTTGATCGCGGACGTGCGGGAGGCCGCTCACACTGCACCCGATTTCGCGGATGCGACGGTGAGGGACGTGTTGGGGGTGTTGTCGGCGGCGGGGTCGGTGTGGCATCGCGAGGACGTCATCCGGGTGCTGTGTGATCTGCAACGACCGATGCCGGGCATCGGCGGGGTCGAGTGGGCGCGGATGATCGAGAACGCGACGGACCAGCTCATCGAGCAGTGTGTGGACCTCGACCCGGCCGGAGTGTGTGGTCGGGTGCGTGGTGCAGATGGCCGCTCCGAGTGGATCGAACCCGTCGCTGCGCACATCACCTCCGAATTCATCCTCACCCAAGAGGAGGCGATTCTCGCCTGGGCCCTCGACGCCACGATCGCCGAACCGCAAACATCGAGCACGGTGGCGAGGGCCGGCCTCGATGTCCTCCAGCATGACGCCGCCAGCGCGGTTGCTGGCGGGGACAGGTTGGTGGTCGTTGTCGGCCCAGCCGGCACAGGGAAGACGACGATGCTGCGTGCGGCGGTCGAGGACATGCACCGTCAGGGCCGTCACGTCTATGGGGTGTCGACGACGGCGAAGGCTGCCCGCACCTTGGAGCGTGAGACCGGGATGCGGGCGGACACGATCGCCAAACTCGTTCACGAGTGGGGACTACCCGAAAGACCACCCGACCCCGAATGGCAACTCCCCCCGGGTACCACCCTGATCGTGGACGAGGCCGGGATGATTGGCACCCCCGACCTGCACCGCCTGATCGAACTCGCTGACCAACAACACTGGCGTCTCGCCCTGATCGGCGACCCGAGGCAGTTGCAGGCAGTCGGCAGGGGCGGGATGTTCACCGAACTCAGCAACACGTGCCGGACGATCGAACTCGAACACGTCCACCGGTTCATCGAACCTTGGGAGGCCGCTGCGTCGCTGTTGTTGAGGAAGGGTGACCAGCGTGCTCTTGACCTCTACCAGGACCATGGTCGGATCCGGGCCGGCACCCTCGCCGAACACCTCGACCACTTCGCCCGCACCTGGATCGACAACAACCGCGAGGGCGACACGACGGCGTTGATGGCATCCACCAATCAGCAAGTCGAAGCGATCAACGCCCGCGTCCAGACCGTCCGCCGGCACCTCGGTCACGTTGCTCACGAGCGTCCGGTGTTGGTCGGTGGCGGCGAGTCCGCCGACATCGGCGATGTTGTCGCTACCCGCCGCAACCACCGCCATCTCATCACGACGACCGGTGAACGCGTCCGCAACCGTGACCTGTGGACTGTCACCGACACCCACGACAACGGCGACCTCACCCTTACACCCGTCACCGGCGCCGGTGTGATCACGCTCCCCGCCGACTACGTCACCGAACACGTCCGACTCGGCTACGCGGCGACCGAGATGGGCACCCAATCCGACACCGTCACCGCCAGCATCGAACTCGCCTCCCACGCGACCAGCTGCCGGAACCTGTACGTCGCGATGACCCGCGGCCGACGCGACAACACCATTTGCGTGATCACCGACAGCCACGACATCGCTGATGCCCGCGACGTCCTCGACACGATCATCGCCGTCGACCGCGCCGACGTGCCGGCGACGACCCAACGCCGCAACCTCGACACCCAAGACCGGCCGGCGCAGCCCGTGCCGCAGCTGCGGCCGAGGTACGAGATCCCGGAATGGTTCGAACCGCTCCGACAGGCCACGATGGAACAACTCGCTGCAGCGATCGAAGGCTACGAGCACGACCAACAACAGGCGGCCAGGATCGACGAAGCCATCGCCAGCTGCGAGCAACAGCTCCAAGCAGCACGAGTCGCTGCCGCACCACTCGAACAGGCCATCACCAGAACAGTCGACGCCGACACGGCTGCACGCGAATGCCACGAAAGCCTCGTCGACGAACTGGCGAACGCCAAACGCCGCGACCGGCCAATCCTGCGCTCAGCACTCGCCATCGCCGCACACGACCTCACCCACACCGACACCGCCAAGTCGGCTGCCGTCGACGCCGCCGCACCAGCCCGGCGCGCTGTCGCCGAAACCGCCGCCGCACTCCGCGAAGCACGAGACCACCAACGCAACCATCAACTCCTCGAGCAGCTGTCCAGGCACTACGAAACCTTCGACCACCTCGCCGAACGCCTCCAAGCACTCGAGACCTGGGGACTCTGGGCCAACGGGCAAACCGTCCCGACTGACCAGCTCGAACACGCCGCTCTCACTCTCCATGCAGACGCCGGACGCAGCGCCCAACTCCGAGCACTACGCGACACACTCCCCATCCCACCCGATAACGCCCGCACCGAACTCGGGCCCGAACTATCCATCGACTGAAAGCCGAACCCGGGGCACGCTGATCACCGCACAGCAACCCCGATCACCGGAACAACCGCGACGATTACCGGAATAACCCACACGGCCGCACGGGCGGCCGATCGGGCCCGGCAGCTCGTCTTCTCGAGCGCGCGTTCTGCTCGGATCGCGTATCTCAGCAACGGCGCCGAACGGCAGATCTGGCGCGCTTGCCGCCTGCGCCTTCGACGCTCATACTGCCTGTATGAGCGTCCGGAAGCCCTGGTACACGTGGCCATGGAGATCGAAAACGGTGGTCGAGCGAAAGTCCGTACTCGCAGCGCTCACCTACATTGCGATGGCAGTAGGCGGCGTCGTATTGGCCGTCGCATCGCCGAAGACCGCACCGACGACTATCCCCTGGGCTCTGTTCGTCTTGGTCTTCGCGTTCAACGGCAGCACGCTGTTAGCCACCCTCCTCTGGCTCCGACGCACGAATCGGCGTTCGTAACGCTCCCGATAGCGCCGAGCGAGCGGCAGTTATGAACCCTCCCACGCGACCGTGATCTCGGTCCGATAGTCCGCGCTCGACACGTGCTCATGTCGTGAAGTCGATCCACCTGCCGCTCGATCAGCAAGCATTCCGTCGAGAGCATCGCGAAGTTCGCTCGCTTCGGACTCGGTCAGGAAGAGGGCAATCGAAGTAATTCTGTCCCCTGAACTCGACTCGATTCGCATGAGCGCAGCTTGCCCGGAATCGATGGCGTTTGGCGACGCCGATCCAGGCAGATCTGGCGCTCGGTCAGCCGTCGAGGAAGAACTCGTTCGCGTGGCGCTCGATGAACTCGTCAAGCGCAAGTCCATACTCATCCCACTCGACCTCGGCTACCTCGAACGACGACCTGACCGCCGAGTCCGCCAGATGCTCAGATGCCCACGCAACCACGCGAGCGTGATCGGGCGGGTCAAAGCCAACCGGAACCATGGTGATCACGCGTCGAAGCGCGGCCGCCATGTCGTCACGCCCGAGCAGAGTCGCTGCGTCGACGGCGGAGATGATCGTCGTAGGGTCGACGTTGTTGAGCATGCCGTACACGCCTTCCCATTGACAGTTGTGGTGCACGTCGCCAAGCGCGAGCACAGCGCGTTGAACGGGGCCCATGTCGCTCGCTTGATCCAGCCTCGACTCCAAGAAGTCGTAGACCTCCCAGCCAGCCGACTCGCCAAGTGGCTTCCTCAGATCTGCACGCGACATCCGAACGGACATGAGCGCAGAATGCCCGCTCGACGCTCGCTCCGCAAGCAGAATGACGGGCGCAGAACAACGAGCGCCCAGCGGCGGACAGGGACCTGCCCGTTCAACTTCCGCTCTCGCTTCTCGCAGGAGGCGTTAGCGTCCGATCGTGAGCGAGATCCCTGCCAATGAGTTGATCTCGTCGGCGTCTTGGCCCGATCTTCTGGCCGAGTACAGATGGCAATTCCGAATGGGCTGGTCGCTCGCCACCGACTTCTACATGGCGGATCTGACAGATGAGATCTGTCAGTGGATGCCGCACGCCTCCGCGATGACTGTTCAGCGGATGGAGGACGCGACGTGGGTAGCGGACTGGACGGACCCGCCGCCTGGTGAGCCCTGGCACTCGTCGGTCGGCTGGGTGACCTGGCATCTGCAATGGTGGCTGACCTCGGCCCTGGCGGAAGCTCGACAGGAGCAGATCCCTGAGCGGACGAGCGTCCGGTGGCCGGGCACCGCTGACGGAATTCGAGTCGAGCTGGAACGACTTGCCGCTGCGTGGCGGACAATGCTCGATGAAGCCGCTGATGCTGATCCCAACCGTCCCACGGTGTTCCCTTGGCCCACTCCTCGGCCCCTCCATCGTCTCGTCGGCTGGGCGAACATCGAACTGATGAAGAACGTCGCCGAGATCGGGATTCTCTTCAACCTCGCTCAGCGAGCGTTGCGCGACGCGCAGACGCCGACCACGTAGGTCACAAAGCGCCGAGCGGTAGTTCGGGGCTACGTCTCACCGTGACGGTGTCGACCTCGAATCGCGACGGACTGCTCCTCTGACATCCACTCAACTAGTCCGTAGTGACCCTCGCTGAACGCGTCGACCACGTCAGCTTTCGTCTCGAACCAGTCGTCAAAACCGTGCTTGTCGTTCCAGCGGAGAACATAGAAGCCGCCGGTGCCTTTCGGACGTTCGCTATCGTCGTCGACCTCGATGAAGAAGCCTTCGTGGTCGCCGCTCACGACGCGGCCAACGACACCGACACGCATCTCGGCCACCGCGCCAGTCATGCGTACATCCTGACATCGACTACCGAGCAGAGCGGCAGATCGGTACTCAATCGAAGGGCGACTCGACTCTGAAACTAGGCGCAGTCACGTTCCCGAGGCACGACGCGTGCGCCCCAAACCATTGACTCATCGTCCCATCGTGAGCGGGGAAAGCCAATCGCAGTTCGACGTAGTTGCGAGCGTCGGGCGGCGATTCGATCTGCCCGCAGATGCAGCAGGGCATGAACTCTTCCGGCCACGGCACGCGCCCAGATTGCCCGCTCGACGCTCCCCACGCAAGCCCGATCAACGATGCAGAACGACGGGCGCCGAGCGGCAGACCTGGGGTACTTAGGCGCAGTCGGCGTAAGCGAGGTGGGTGCCGCATGCGAGGCATCGGAATAGGTATGCGGTGGCGTCACCATCCACGTCCAACGACCTCACAAACGCCTCGGTCTGGTCATCGTCGTCGAGCAACGTGTTCAGGGCGTCGGGTATTTGCTCGAGCTCGCGATAGCCCACCCGACCCAAAAAGGCTGTGGCGTCGCCACAGTGGTAAAGCCAGTGCTCCTGCTGCCATCCATCGAAGCCAGGGGTCCGA
>JAOBWQ010000432.1 GCA_025463425.1 Ilumatobacteraceae bacterium
GTGACCGACCCTGACCGGCAGCGCGAGCAACCGCTCCATGGTGCGGCAGTAGTCGGCGATGTCGGATTCGGGCAGTTCGTCGAGAAGCGGGCCGTCGTAGATCGCGTCGCCGGAGAACAGCGTGCCGGTTGCCGTCTCCCAGAGGCCGATCGAGCCTGGTGAGTGGCCGGGCAGGTGGAGCACCTCGAAGTGACGATCACCGATGTCGACCACGTCGCCCTCGTCGATGTGCCGGGTCACGCGCGCGGCTCGCTGACGGTAGGTCTCGACGACGAAGCCGGCGGGCAGCGCGGTGACGAGGTACGGCTCGACCATCGGATAGCCCATCTGGCGGAGGTCGTCGACACCATCGCCGCCCCAGGCCTCGACGGGATCGAGCGTGTGCAACGGCGGGTCCTCCAGGAGCGCCACTTCGAGCGGATGAGCGATGCAATCCGCGAACTCGTGGTGGTTGCCGATGTGATCGTCGTGTCCGTGGGTGGCGACGGCGGTGACCGGCCCGCCGAACAGATCAGCGGCCGCATCGACCAGGCTGACCAACCCCATGCCGGTGTCGATCACCAGCGAACGGTCGCGGCCGCGCACATGCCAGATGTTGCAGCGCATCAGCTCGACGACGTGCGGCTCCCACAGGAGCGTGATCGCGTCATCGACGGCCTGCCGCTCGAACCATCGCTCGACGATCGGGAGGTCGTGGATGGCCTCGCTCACTCACCCAGCTTTCCAGATGGTTACCGTGACCCGGATGAAGTTCTCACTTTGGACATCGAACGCACGACCGTGGTCGGAGATGGTCGACCTCGCCACCTACGCCGACGGCAGCGGTTGGCACAGCCTCTGGTACGCCGACCACTTCATGTCGCAGACGCCGGACGACACGCCCGGTGACGGGCCGGCACTCGAGTGCTGGAGCATGCTGGCAGCGATCGCGGCGACGGTGCCGCGGCTGCGATTGACCTCGATGGTCTCACCGGTGACGATCCACCATCCGGTGGTGCTCGCCAAGCGCGCGGCGACCGTCGATCAGATCAGCGGCGGCCGCGTCGTGCTCGGCCTCGGTGCCGGCTGGCAGGTCAACGAGCACGCTGTGTACGGTTTCCACCTGCCCGAGCCGAAGGAGCGGGTCACCCACTTCATCGAGTCGCTGCAGGTCATCCGCCACCTGCTCGACGACGCCCGGGCCAGCTTCACCGGGCAGTGGTACTCGCTGACCGACGCCCCGTTCGAGCCCAAGCCGGTGCAGTCACCGCTGCCGATCCTGGTCGGCACGAGCGGGCCGCGGATGATGCGCGCCACCGCCCGCTACGCGACCGAGTGGAATACGTGGGGCGACCCGGACACGGTGGGGGCCAAGACCGCTGAGTTCGAGGATGCGTGCGCGGCGGTCGGCGCCGACTTCGCAGCCGTGCGACGCTCGGCGCAGGCGCTGGTGTTCTTCGCCGACGACGACGCCAAGCGTGCCAAGCTCACCGCTGCCGTGCCGGCCGGGCGTTCGCTGGTCGGCAGCAGCGCGCAGCTCGTCGACCTGATCGGTGGGTATGCAGCTGCGGGCGTCGACGAGTTCGCCCTGCCCGACTTCACGCTCGGCGAATCCGCGACCCAGCGTCGAGAAGCGATCGAGCGTTTCCGCGACGAGGTCGCCGCCCACTTCATGTGAGCGGCGACCTCTGATGCCCGCGCGGGCTGCGGAGGGCCTCAGCGTCTGGTGACGTCGATGTTGGTCGAGACGGTGGTGAGCCCGGCCACGATGTCCGACACCGAGGACGTCGTCAACACGCCGTGTCCCTTGTTGTCGCCGCGAACGGTGAGGGTGTAGGTCAGCGTGCCCCCAGGAGCACCGGGCGTCGTGGTGACTGCGTAGCTGCCTGTCGGAAGCGCGGCCAACTGCGCACCGGCGGTGCCCGACGCGTTCTCGGCACCGACCGTCAGGCCCGGATCGGCGGGCGCAGCCACGTTGTCGGTGTCCGCTCCGTATTCGAACCACGCACCCACCGTCGCCCCGGTGCCGAGCCAGACCTGCATGCTGCGGGTCTGGTCGGCGTGGCCGAAGATGTGAACGTTCCACTGCACGGCCACGTAGTTGTTCGGACCGTCCACCAGCGTGGCGACGCGGACACCGTCGGCATCCGTGCCGTCGAGGTCCGTCCAGTACGGCGCGAGCACACCGTTGGGACGATCGGGGTTCGGGAACGTCTGCGGCACGGGACCGTTGTCGGTCGTGTCACCGCCGCCGAGCACCAGGTAGCCGTTCGAGTCGACACCGATCGACGAGTACGTCTTGCCGCCGAAGGTGAACTCGGGGACGGTGAAGTTCTGCACGTCCTCGTCGCCGATCGCGCTCGGGGGGATCCCGAAGGCAGCCAGGTCGAGGAACCCGCCCGCCGGCGAGCCCGTCGTCGGGTCGATTGCAGGGACCGCATCCTTCTGCCCGGTCAGCGTGACCGGGCCCGCGGCAGCTGCTGTCCCGCGACGATCCACGGTGGCTCCGGTCGCGCCGACGATCTTCAGCTTGTCGTTGACGATCGACGCCGCACCCACCGTTGCGTCGCCGAACGACTGGTTGGCGGCGGTGACCGTGCACGTCGTGGTCTGGCGTTCCTTCACCGACGTCGGCGAGCAGGCCTGCTGCAGCGTCACGCTGCCCTGCTGGTTGAAGAACGCCACCGGCAAGTGGAGGGTGGGCACCCTCTTGCCGCCGTCGAGTGTGATCGACCCGAAGTACTGGCCGCTCGGCGCGTTCGACGTGATGAAGATCTGGAACGTCTGGCTCTTGCCCGGCTTGATCGTGCCCCGGTCCGGCACCACCCGGATCTTGGAGCCGGTCGGCGCCACGGTGCTGATCTTGAAGTCGTACTTCTTGCCGGTGACGTTCGTCGCGGTGCGCAGGACGCGCACCGTGCCAGGCATGGTCGGCACGTTGACCGACGGGGTGTTGACGTCGAGCGCGGTGACCGGGTCGTTGCCGAGCTGGTACATCCGCAACGCCGATTCGTCGAACACGACGGGTGTCGCGCCGGCCTGGGTGAGATCCACCCGGCCCGCGCCGTCGTCGAACGGGTCGGCCGGGGTGACGAGATCCTCCTTGACCACGTTCGTCGTGGCGGTCGTCATCAGCGCCGACTTGATCGCGCCCGGGGACCAGTCCGGGTGCAGCGACGCCAGCAGGATCGCCGAACCGGCGATGTGCGGCGACGACATCGAGGTGCCCGCGATCGCCTGGTAGTACTCGCCAGATGGCCCGGCCGCGACGTCGTCCGGTACCGGCGTGTTGCCGGCCAGGATCTGCACGCCGGGGGCGGTGATGTCCGGCTTGAGGAACTGACCGCCGGGGCCACGCGAGGAGAACGCGGCCATCACGTCGCCCTGCCCGGTGGCCTTGGCACCCGGCGTGAACGAGCCGGCGACGGGCGCGCCCGCGTGCGCCGCCATGAACGCGAGGAACGCGGTGCCGTCGGCGAGGTGAACGGCCGGCAGGAAGTGGTTGTCGGTCTCCACGTCGGCCAGCGGAGAGTTGTACAGGATCATCCCCGCGGCACCGCCCTGGGCGACGTTGAAGCCCTTCTCGACCCGCCCGTTCCCACCGCGTTGGCAGGCGACGATCGTGTTCGCCGCGGTGCCGGGAGGCAGTGGGGCCGAGCACAGCGCGTCGTAGCCGGGGATGTCCTGGGCGAGCACGATCGGCGTGGAGGCACTGACGCCGGTGCCGATCGAGGCCCCGACGAACGTCGCCGAATCGGCACCGCTGGTGACCGTGAGCGTCGAGTCGAACTCACGCGACTGGGTCGATGCGGCGACCGTGATCACCCACGGTCCGACGTGCTCGGTCGTGGCAGCCGCCGGACCGCTGTTGCCTGCGGACGCCGACACGAGCACTCCTGCGTCGTAGGCGTCGAGGAAGGCGAGCTCGACGGGATCGGAGTACGGGTGCGACCCGCCACCGATCGAGAAGTTGATCACGTTGACGCCGTCGACGATGGCCTGTTCGACCGCCGCGGCGGAGTCGGACCCGAAGCAACCCTGGAGGCCGCAGACCTTGTACTCGATCACCCATGCGCCGGGTGCGACTCCGCTGATCGGGCCGTGGTCGATGCCGAAGATCGGTGCGGAGGCGACGATGTCGCCGGCCGCCGTGGAGCTGGTGTGTGTGCCGTGGCCATCGCTGTCACGGGCGGAGTCGGGGAACGTCTCGCCACCGACGACTGTGTTGTAGGTCGTGAGGAAGTTCTCACCGCCGATCAACTTGTGGTTGCAAACGAAAGGATCGACCGCCGGCGTCAGTGGGTTGTCACCGAAGTTGCACTCGCGCGGCGTGCCATCCGCCTTGGCCGGCGGGTTGCCCAGCG
>JAOBWQ010000434.1 GCA_025463425.1 Ilumatobacteraceae bacterium
CGGCCAGGAGGTCGAGGCCGGCCAGGCCGTCGTCGTCCTCGAGGCGATGAAGATGGAGAACCAGATCGCTGCCGAGAAGAGCGGCACGGTCAAGGAGATCAAGGTCGCCGCCGGCGCCACCGTCGGCGCCGGCGACGTCGTCGTCGTCATCGCCTGACACCCGCCGAACCGCCGATCCGCCGATCCGCCGATCCGCCGGCACGATTTGCCCGCGCCACGCGGACATTTCGTGGACGCGTCGACGTGTCAGGGTTCGGGTCGTTGCACCAACGCCGCCAACTTCTTCGGCGCCATCAGGCAGTAGCTCTCGGTCAGCAGCTCGCGCACCTCGGACCAGTCCGTGCCGGCGTCGAGAACCATGCCAACGACGTCTCGACCCCACCCGGCGTAGAAGAACGGATGACCGGCGCTCTTCAACGCCAAGAGCTCGGCGCCGCTCGATCGAAACACGACGATCACGACATCACCATCAGCCTTGGCGGCTCTGGCGTGCGCCTTGTCCGATCCGGCCGCAAGACCGAGCACGTGCGCGAAGGTTCGCTGACGCACTCGCCAGCGGATCCCGGTCCAGGCCGGTTGCTCGTGCGCGTCGGGCAGCGACATGCAGATCTCGGTCAACGCGTCGAGCACGTCACCCGGCACGTCGGCGTAGTCGGTCGTCACCCACCCATTCTGTTGCACCCGAGGCGAGCCACGGATAATCGGGCGATCGGGCCAGCGATCGCGTCATACGGTTGACGGGATGGAGCGACGGCCACTGTTGACGATCGTGTTCCACAAGGGCTCCGGCAGCCGCCCACTCGCGTGGTGGTCGGCACGGCGGCGCACGGGTGGAACGATGAGCGGCGGTCACATGCCGATCGGGCACGGCATCATCCCCCACGATCTTGCCCACCTCGCGACCGAAGCTGCGCTCGGCATCGACGATGGCTTCTGGGGACTGCTCGCTCGCGGCGCGACCTTCCGCAAAGGGACCGACAGGCGACCGACGCGCCCGGGTCGTGCGATCATCGCCGCGAACCGATCCGGCATCCACGCCGCTGAGCAGCTCGGCAACATGCACCACGGGTTGTGGGTGCACGGTCAACCGACACCGGTCGCGCCGACCCTCGATCGACTGGCGGAGGCTTGGCGCGCCGTGCCCGACGGCGGGACGCTGACGGTCACGTGGCCGCTGTCCGTCTCGCCACCATCGATCTCGGGCTCGGCCGACGCTGCGGCGCGGCGGTAGTCAGCGGGCGAGCACCACGATCGTCCCGGCCGCCTTGTCGTGCCAGCCCTGATGGCGACGGTCCCAGAACGCACCGGCGTAGATGACGAGGCTGAGGAACGTCCCGATCGCAGGGATCACCCCGGCCGCCAACGGAACCAGGGCGCGGATCGCTGACGACCACCACAGCAGTGGTCCACCGGTGTCGATCCGCACGACGCGGGTGCCAAGCGCGAACTTGCCGACCGTGCGTCCCCACACCCCGATCATCACGAACTCGTAGGTGAACGCCGACAGCACCACGCCCGTGTTGATCGCGAAGGTGTGGTGAGTGAGATCGTCGGAGTTGCGCACGCCCAGCAGCAGTGCGACTCCGACCACGGGCACGATCACGACCAGTTGATCGAGGATCTGGGCGAGCACTCGGCGCCACATCGGCGCGAGCTGCGCTCCGACGGGAAGACCGAGTGCCTCGTTCCGGCGGGCGAGCTCCGTGCCGTCGTCGAGGCTCACTCGGCGGCCTCGGCGAGCGCCTCCGCAAGCGCTGGGTGCACGAGCAGGCTCTCGACGATGTCGCTCACCTTGAGGTGTGCCGTGACCGCGAGCGCGATCACGCTGATCAGCTCTGCGGCGTGCCGACCGACGATCGAGCCGCCGAGCACCACGCCCGTCGCGGGGTCCGACACGATCTTCACGAACCCGCGGGAGTCGTTGTTGATGAGCGCCTTCGCAGTCGAGCTGAAGGGCACCTTCGTGACGCGGATCTTGCGGCCATCGGCGAAGGCCTCGGTCTCGGCCAGGCCGACGTCGGCGATCTCCGGCTCGGTGAAGATCGCCGAGGCGGCCTTGTCGTAGTCGAGGTGGCGATGGGCCACCTTCTGCAGGCCCATCACGTGTTCGGCCACCTTGCGACCCTGCATGCTGGCCACCGAGGAGAGCGGCAGCTTGCCGCTGACGTCGCCGGCCGCGTAGATGTGATCGACGTTGCTCTGGCAGTGGCGGTTGATCGTGACGTAGCCCCCGTCGGTGAGCACTCCGGCATCTTCGAGGCCGAGCTGATCGGTGTTGGGAACGGACCCGATCGCCAGCACCGCGTGGCTGCTGCGCACGATCCGCCCGTCGTCGCAGCTGACGACGACCTCATCGCCGACCCGCTCGATCGAGGTGGCCCGGGCGCCCTTGAGCAAGCGCACGCCGCGCTTGAGGAAGTCGTCTTCGAGCACTGCGGCAACCTCGGGGTCCTTGTTCGGCAGCACCTGCTGGCGGCTGACCACGAGTGTGACGGCTGCGCCGAAGCTGGAGAACATGTGCACGAACTCGACGCCCGTGACACCTGAGCCGACCACCGTCATGCTCGTCGGGAAGATGGTCGGTGGGTAGCAGTCGCGAGTCGTGAGGACGCGCTCGCCGTCGGTGACGCACCAGTCGGGGATGCGCGGGCGCGAGCCCGTCGCGATCAGGATCGCATCGGCGTGCAGTACCTCGACCGACGTCACGCCGGCCGCCGAGGTCGTCGTCGCCTCGATCGTGTGCGGGTCCATCACGCGCGCAGTCCCGGCGATCATCCGCACGTTCTGGCTCTCGAGGAGGCGGGTGATGTTGCGTCCGAGACGGCCCTTGATGTCGTCGATCCGGCCGGTCAGGGCTTCGATGTCGACTTCGACCTCCTGCTTCTCGAGGCCCATCCCGCCGATCCGTCGGGTGAAGCTCATCGCGCCGCCCGTGGCGATCATCGTCTTCGACGGGATGCAGTCCCACAGGTGAGCAGCGCCGCCGATCACGTCGCGCTCGATGATGGTGACCTCTGCGCCGAGGCGGGCCGCGTGCGTCGCTGCCGCGTTGCCCGCCGGTCCCCCTCCGATGATCACGAATTTCGTTGGCACGACCGCTGAGGCTACCCCTCTTGCCAGCACACGGCCGGGAACTGTCAGGCCGTGTGACCGGTGGCTACAGCCCGTCGACCCGGGAGGTCAGTCGCTGCCGAAGCCGTCGTCGGCCAGCATCGTCGCCCGATTGAGGGACATCCCGCCCGTCGGGGCAACGCTGGTCGAGGGGCCTGATGCCGTCCCGGTCGCAGTCGGCACGTTCGGGCAGAACCGCGAGGGGTAGAGGTACTGATCGCGCCGTGTGCCCACCCACTCGAAGTGCATGCCGTCGGGCGTCAGGAAGTTGCCGCCCCACGCGAAGTTGTGCTTGCGGAAGATCCGCACCACGTCGCAGTTCATGTGCGGCGTGTTGCCCTGCGCGTTCTGCGTCGTGTTCGTGTCGAGCGCCTGCCCCCAGCTGTGACGAGACAGGATCCCGAGGTTGCCGCTGAGGCGGTTGAACCGCGGGTAGAAGCAGCCGCCGAAGGTGTTCGCGTTGCCGACGTCGATCGCTCCTCCGAGGCCAACAGCGGCGACCTCGTCCAAGGCGGCGGAGAGGTCGGTGGTGATCGCGAGGTTGCATCGCGCCTTGATCGGGATCGCCGCGCTGAGCACCTGACGATCGGGTGGCAGGTGGGTGGCTTCCCAATCAGCGGCCAACGAGGCGTCCGCTCCGTTGGCTTGAACCCTGAACGCGAACTCGCCGAGCTTCGCCTTCGTCTCGGCCATCCCGATCTGTGAATCCGGGTCGAACGGGTCCCAACTGCGACGGATGCGCACGTCGACGCGCGGATCCAGACCGACGGCAGCAAGCTGTTGGTTCATCGCGTCGCGGGAGTCGAAGCCCCACACCACGATCCGCGTCACTGTCGTTGCGCCGATCTGGTCCGCCTGCTCGGGCGTGACGAGGATCTCTGTCCCGCCGATGACGGCGTCGTCGGCCAGGAGACCGATCGTGAAGGTGACCACCGCGCCGTTCGCCGCGATCAGATCGATGTTGTCCCCGACCTGCGCGCCGCGGAGACCGGCGGTGGTGCGGCCCATCACGATGAACCCGTTGGCGAGCACTCGTGCGACGTCGCGCCCCATCAGCGGGCCGATCGCATTCAACGGCAGCGCGCTGAGCGCCATCGGATAGCTGTAGCCACCGGGTGCGATCTGCACCGGTGTGCCACCACGACGCACCGCGATCATGCTGATGCTGCTGCCCCGTCCGTACGCCCACGCCGCTCTCGACGCCGTTGCGGCGGCAACGGCAGCCGCAGCCACGTCGTCGGCCAGGGCGGTCGCTCGGTTGTAGATGTTGACGACATCGACACCGGACGCGACGGGCGTCGCCTGCACGGTGGCGTCCGCCGCTGTCGACAGCGACGGCGGCGCGTCATCCGCTGCGGCAGCACCGAGCGACGTCGCAAGCACGGCCCCGACCACGCCAACAGCGAGCAGTCGCCTGCGTCGCGGGTGGCCACCGTTCGCCGTCTTCATCGGCTGTCACGCTAGGTCACCGTGCCCGCGTCGCACCCGCACCCCCGAACCCAGGCCGGTCTTGCCGGGGTGATCGGGTACCGTGGCACCCCTGTGAACGACACCCCGCCGCCCTCCGCCGAGACGTCCCTGAGCGACGCGATCGAACCCGCCGACGACGCTCTGACGGGCAGTGGCCTCGCTGCCGAGAAGGCCAAGCGGCTGGCCAAGATCGCTGGCATCCGTGCCTCGGGCCGCGAGCCGTACCCCTACCGCTTCGATCGCACCCACACCCTCGCCGAGATCCGGGCGGCCCACGGCGACCTCGCGGCCGGCGCCGAAACCGACGTGCGTGTCGCGGTCGCCGGTCGGCTGATGCTCAAGCGCGACACCGGCAAGCTGATCTTCGCCAACCTGCGCGATCGCAGTGATCAGATCCAGCTGTTCATCTCCAAGGCCGTCGTCGGCGACGACGCGTTCGCGTCGATCGTGGATCTCGACCTCGGCGACTGGATCGGCGTCGAGGGCGTCGTCATGGCGACGCGAACCGGCGAGCTGAGCATCAAGGTGCAGTCGCTCGTGCTGCTGGCCAAGGCCGTGCGGCCGATCCCCGACAAGTGGAAGGGCCTCACCGACACCGACACACGGTTCCGCCAGCGCTACGCCGACCTCATCGTCAACGAGGATGCTCGACGCGCGTTCCAGGTCCGCCACGCAATGATCCAGAGCTTCCGCACGACGCTGACCGGTCACGGCTACATCGAGGTCGAGACACCAGTGCTGCACATGGAAGCCGGCGGCGCGCACGCACGTCCGTTCATCACCCACCACAACACCCTCGACCTCGACCTGTACCTGCGGATCGCGCTGGAGCTGCACCTCAAGCGGTTGATCGTCGGCGGGATGGAACGCGTCTTCGAGATCGGACGCATCTTCCGCAACGAGGGGATGAGCACCCGCCACAACCCCGAGTTCACGATGATGGAGTGCTATCAGGCGTTCGCCGATGTCAGCGACATCATCGCGCTCACCGAGGAACTGATCACCAATGCGGCCCGCGACGCGCTCGGCACGACCGTGACCGACCTCGACGGCGAGATGGTCGATCTCGCCGAGCCGTGGCGCCAGGTGCGGATGATCGATCTGGTCGCTGAGGCAACCGGCGTCGAGGTGCATCCGTCCCAGCCCGTCGAGCAACTGCGCTCGCTGGCGGCCCAACACGGCGTCTCCTGTGCGCCACGCTGGGGCTCGGGCAAGATCATCGAAGAGCTGTTCGAGGCGCTGTGCGAGCACACCCTCATCCGACCGACGTTCGTCACCGGCCACCCGGTGGAGATCAGCCCACTCGCCCGTGTCGATCGCACGGACCCGCACCTCACCGAGCGCTTCGAGCTGTTCATCGTCGGCCGCGAGTTCGCCAATGGCTACTCCGAGCTCAACGACCCGGTCGAGCAGCGGATGCGCTTCGAGGACGAGCAAGCCGCGAAGGACGCGGGCGATGACGAAGCCGCCGGAGTCGACGAGGACTACCTCCGGGCGCTCGAGTACGGCATGCCGCCCACCGGCGGTCTCGGCGTCGGCATGGACCGCGTCGCGATGATGCTCGC
>JAOBWQ010000466.1 GCA_025463425.1 Ilumatobacteraceae bacterium
GGCGATCGCGCCGTCGTTCGGCGGGATCAACCTCGAGGACATCGCCGCGCCGATGTGCTTCGAGGTCGAAGAACGGCTCCAGGCCGAGCTCGATATCCCGGTGTTCCACGACGACCAGCACGGCACCGCGATCGTCGTGCTGGCCGCGCTGCAGAACTCGGCCAAGGTGGTCGGCAAGACGCTGGCGGACATGACGGTGGTCATCGTCGGCACTGGTGCGGCCGGCCTCGCGTGTGGGAAGTTGCTGCGCCTCGTCGGCGTCGGTGACCTGATCGGCGTGGACCGCGAGGGCATCCTCCACGAAAGCGTGCTGGATGCCAGCAGCTCGTGCGCGAAGTGGTGGTTCGCCGAGCACGGCAACCGTGACCGCCGCACGGGCGGGATCGCCGACGCGCTCAAGGGTGCCGACGCGTTGGTCGGTGTCAGCGGACCCGGCATCATCGACGCGTCGTGGCTGGAGCACATGGCCGACGACGCGATCGTGTGCGCGATGGCGAATCCGGTGCCGGAAGTGATGCCCGAGCTCGTGCCCGCGAACGTGGCGATCATGGCCACCGGCCGGAGCGACTACCCCAACCAGATCAACAACGTGCTCGCCTTCCCGGGCGTGTTCCGGGGCATGCTCGACGTGCGCGCGACGCGCTGCACGGACGGCATGAAACTGGCCGCCGCCGCGGCACTTGCCGCACTGGTTCCCGCGCCGACATCGACGCGGATCCTGCCGGGCGCGTTCGATCCCGGCGTCGCCGAAGCGGTGGCCACCGCGGTGGCCGAAGCGGCGGTGCGCGAGGGCTGCGTTCGCCCCTGATCACGAGGGCGCAGCTCAGCTCTGGTCGGGCCAGCGCGACGGTGCGCTGATCAGTTCGCGAGGGCTGTACGCGCCGTGTCGGCCGATGACGAACCAGTCGATCAGGGTGAGGCCGCACTGCTCGACGACTTCGACCGCTTCACGCCAGAGCTCGTCGTCGTCGTGGAACGGACCGCCGCCGGGGCGGATGGTGGCCAGGACGAGCGATGCGATGTCGGCGTTCCCTGCGCCGGCCATCGCCATCGCCTCGGCGACCTCGACGACCTGGAACGGGTACGGGGTGTCGGTGATCGTGACGACCGTGGATCCGCACCAGGCCCCGTCGAGGAACATCGCCAGGGTCGCGGCGCGCATCGGCCGAGCGATCTGCATGTTGAAGATGGCCAGCGCGTCGTCGACGCAGCGGACGGGATCGATGTGCGCGCGCGGCACGCGGCGCGAGGAAGATGCAAACATGGGAAGCCCCCGGAGTGGATGGTGGTTCGTCGGGGGAAGGCGTCGAAAGCGACCGTACACAAGGGGTGTCGGCTGGTGCCGCGACCCCGGCGCACGGATCCCGACCCGTGATCGGACGGCAGGCTCGGACCGCCCACCCATCCGTTAGCCTTCGCGCATGGCTGACGTCACGATCTACCACAACCCGAATTGAAACTCCTCCAGCAATGCCGTGCGCATTGCCCAGGACCTCGGCATCGACGCCGACATCGTGCTCTACCTCAAGACACCACCCGATGCGGCCACGCTGCAGACCATCATCGCCAAGCTGGAAGACCCCGTGACCGATCTGGTCCGCCGCGATGCGAACTTCGCCAAGCTCGGCCTCACCGACGCTGATGTCGCCACCGAAGCACAGGTGATCGAAGTGCTGGGCAAGCACAAGGCGCTCCTCCAGCGGCCGCTCGTCGTCACCAAGAAGACGGCCCTGATCGGTCGCCCCAGGGATCGGGTCACCGCGCTGCTGCAGCCGTTGGCCTAGCCGTTCTTGGGGAGTTCGCGGTACGGAGTCGTGCGGAAATCGCCCGGTTCCTTCGGCAAGCCCAGGCCGCGCTCGCTGACGATGTTCTTCTGGATCTGATCGGTGCCGCCGTAGATCGCCGGGCCGGGTGAGAAGACGGTCATCTCCTGCACCGAGCCGTTCGACAGCGTGTCCGAGCCCCAGAGCATCCCCTGCGCGCCGATGATGTGGTTGCCGATCTCTCGCGCCCGGCGGAGGGTGTGCGTACCGAGCAGCTTGGCGAGGTTGCCCTCCACGCCCGTGCTGCGCTGGCCGCTGCGGGCCCGGATCAGGTTCCACCGACCGACCTCGGCGAGGGTGTGGAGCTCGGCCAGACCTTGGCGCACCGTGGGATCGCCGCGCAGGCCGAGTTGCTCGGCGAGCTTGGAGAACTGCTTCACCGTGCCGCCGCCGATCGAACCGCCCGCCGTTCCCGAGCGGGCCGCGACGAACTCACCGACGCGGCGGCCGAGCTGTCCGGCCACGGGCCCGGGGAGCGCGCTGCCGAGGCCGGCACCTCCGCCGCCTCCGCTGCCGAGACTGGCCCGTTCGACCATCAGCGTCGTGTTGGCGACGGCCCAGCCGTTGTTCAGCCCGCCGATCAGGTTGGCGACCGGGACGCGGGCTTCGTCGATGAAGACCTCGTTGAACATCGCCCGGCCGGTCATCTCGCGCAGAGGTCGGACCTCGACGCCGGGTTGATCCATCGAGAACGCGAAGTAGGAGATGCCCTGGTGCTTCGGCGCGTCGATGTTCGTGCGCGCGATCAACATGCCCCAGTTGGCGATCTGGCCGCCGCTCGTCCACACCTTCTGCCCGGTGATCACGTACTCGTCACCGTCCAACTCGGCCCGGGTGCCGAGGCCGGCGAGGTCCGAGCCCGCGCCGGGCTCGCTGAACAGCTGGCACCAGGAGTCCGTTCCGTCGAGGATCCGCGGGATGTAGGCGGCTTGCTGCTCGGGCGAGCCATGGACGGAGATCGTGGGCGCGGCCAGCATCAGCCCCAGTCCGAACGGAGGCCCGACGACACCGTGCTCGCCGAGGACGTTGCTGACGACCGTGGCGAGGTGGCGCGGGTAGCCGCGTCCGCCGAGGGACTCGGGCAGCATCGGCGACGCATATCCGCTCGCGGCCAGCAGCTTCCACCACGCGGCCAGGGTGATGTCCGGATCCCATGCCCCGGCGACCCAGTCGGAGACCTCGGTTCGGACTTGCTCAGCAGAGATGTCGGCCATGGGCCGACTGTAGAACCGTCGACCGTTCGCGCACGATGTCGGCGCCGACCTGCACGTCGTCGGGCGTCGGGCGTCGGGTGCCGGGCGTCAGCGACGGCGGCGGCTGCCGCGGCGACCGCCGATGGCTTCCAGCACGAGCAGCAGCAGGATCGCGCCCAGTGCGGCGACGAGGATCGAGCGCAGGTCGAAGTCGCCGATGCCCTTGCGGCCGGCAGCGTTCATCAATGCTCCGCCGATCAGCGCGCCGAGGACGCCGACGATCATCGTGTAGACGCACCCGCGACCGTCGTCCTTGACGATCCAACGGGCCAACCACCCGGCCACGAGGCCGACGACGATCCAACCGACGAGGTTCACGCCCTGAGCCTATGCCCCGGTCGAGGCCATCCCGGGACCGTCCGGTATTGGACCCGTGACGTCGCGGATGCCGCAACTATCCTCGGACGCGAAGGGGGAACCAGTGAGTGCAACGGAGACGGACGGCCGCGCCGCAGACGAGCGCACTCCATGGGGGTTGCTCACCGGGTTGCTCGCCGAGCAGAAGCGCGGCTTGATCACCGGAGTTCTCGTCGGCTTGGCGTGGGCGGCGTGCAAGGTCTCGATCCCGAGCCTGATCGAGAACGCGATCGATCACGGCATCCGCGGCAACCAGTCGCTGTTGATGTGGTCGCTGATCATCGGCGGCGTGGGCGTGCTCTCCGGGATCTTCGTCGGCTGGCGGCGCTGGC
>JAOBWQ010000533.1 GCA_025463425.1 Ilumatobacteraceae bacterium
TCGGCGAACACCTTGCGCGCCCATGCGTAGTCGGCCTTGCCGCTGGCGGTGCGGCCGATGACATCGACCAGGCGGAGATCGCGCGGCACCTTGTAGCCGGCCACCCACTCGCGGGCGAACGCACCGAGCTCCTCGATCGTCGGCGTCATCCCCTCGCGCGGTTGCACGACGGCGGCGACGCGCTGGCCGAAGCGATCGTCCGGGATGCCGACGACGAGCACGTCGTCGACCGCGGGGTGGCGCTTGAGCGCTGCCTCGACCTCGTCGGGGAAGACCTTCTCGCCGCCCGTGTTGATGCACGCCGTGCCGCGCCCGAGCAGGATGACGGTGCCATCCGACTCCACCGTCGCATAGTCCCCGGGGATCACCCAGCGCACACCGTCGGGGTCGGGGATGAACGTCGAGTCGGTCTTGGCCTGGTCCTTGTAGTAGCCGAGCGGGATCGCACCCTTGCGGGCGAGCATGCCGACATCCCCGGAGCCGGGTGCGACCGGACGCATGTCCTCACCGAGGACGGACATGTTCTCGGTGAGCTTGAACCGTTGGCCGGTTCCCGCCGGCGATCCACTGGCGCCCATCTCCGACGAGCCGATCGCGTCGGAGACACCGATGCCGGGGAACCGAGTGCGGTACTCGTCCTTGACGACGTCGGAGAACAGCGCGCCGCCCGAACCGATGCCCTGCAGGCAGGACACGTCGAGGTCGAACCCCGGCGTGTCCAGGGCTTCCACCAGCGGCCGGGCGATGGCGTCGCCGACGACCATGATCCTGTTGCAGCGCTCCTTGGCAACGCCCTTCCAGACCTCCATCGGATCGAAACCGTGTGCGCCGTACAGCACTGCGGTCGCGCCGGTGAAGAGGCCGATGTACATGCCCCACTGCGCGGCGCCGTGCATGATCGGCGCGATCGTCATCGTGATCGGCCGGGTGTCCTCGGGCACGATCCGTGAGCGCAACTGCTCCGGGTCGGTGACCGGTGACCCGGTCATCACCAGGCTCATCAACGCGGCGTTGAAGAGGTCCTGGTGACGCCACATCACACCCTTCGGCATGCCCGTCGTACCGCCGGTGTAGAGCATGTAGAGGTCGCTGCCCTCGCGCTCGATGCCGAGAGGAGCGTCGCTCTGCGCGGCAACCGCGTCTTCGAAGTCGACCGCGTCTGGCCACGGTGCGTTGCCGCCGGGCGTGCCGTCGTCGAGCACGACGACGTGCTTCAACATCGGCAACCGGTCGCGGATCGCGGCGAGCGTCGGCAGGAACGCTCGCTCGGCGACGACCACTTCGGCGTCGCTGTCGTCGAGCACGTGGCGCAGTTCCTCGGCCACGTAGCGGTAGTTGATGTTGATCGCCGCGGCACGCACCTTGTAGGCGGCCATCAGCGCCTCGACCCACTCCACGCGGTTCCACGCGTAGATCGCCACCTTCGCACCGACGCCCACGCCGATGTCGCTGAAGTGCCGGGCGAGCTGGTTGGCGCGCCGGTCGAGCTCGCCGTAGGTGCGGTGGCTGTCGCCGCACGCGAGCGCGAGCCGGTCCGGTACTTCTTCGGCCACGACCTCGAACAGGTCGGCCAGGTTGAGCGCACGTGCCATTGGGGGGATTCCTCGTTCACTGGTCGTCGCGGGGAAGTGCCCACGTGCCGTCATTTTCCTGCAACATGTTCTAGCAAACGAACCTGCGGAACCCCCGACCGCGACAGCGCCGTCAGAGGTCGGGGATCTCCCGCGGCACCAGCTCGTCAGGCGCGAGGCCGTCGACATCGAGCAACTGCCCGGTGACCCACGAGGACGCGTTCGAGGCGAAGTACAGCACGGCGAGGGCGATGTCCTCGGGCGTGCCGTTGCGTCGCATGGCAGTGCGCCGAGCCATCTCCTCACGCACCTCCGCACCGACGAAGTTGCGCAACGCCGCGGTCTCGATCGCGCCCGGCAGGACGGCGTTGACCCGAACACGTGGAGACAGCTCGGCGGCCATCAGGCGGGTCAGCTGGGCGACCGCAGCCTTCATCAGGCTGTGGGTCAGCGATCCGCGGGCCGCCTTCTTGCCGGCGATCGAGCCGATGTTGACGATCGTGCCGCCACCCACTTCGAGGAGATGCGGCAGCACGAGGCGGCTGAGCTCGAACGCGGCGGAGACGTTGAAGTGGAACGAGTGCTCCAGCTGGGCGACGGTCGTCTTGGTGAACGGTCGAGACATCGATCCGCCGGCGTTGTTGACGAGGATGTCGATCCGGCCGAGATCGGCCCGCACCTGCGCGACGGCCTCCGCGAGGAAGTCCAGATCGTTGACGTCGCCGGGTATCGCCAGCGCCTTGCCGCCACGAGCGCGGACCTGATCGGCAACACGCTCGAGATCGGACTGGGTGCGGGCGAGAACGGCGACGTGAGCACCCGCGTCGGCGAACGCCAACGCGGTCGCCTCGCCGATGCCCTGGCCACCGCCGGTGATCATCGCGACGCGATCGTCGAGGCGGAACGCTGCTTCGGTGGGAGTCATCGGAACATCCTGGCGCGGCTGCCGACGACCGGGACGACTCGGACTCGTGACTCTCCGTGCCGAACTTGAGCGACCCTTGAGACAACTCTGGTTCGGCCCGGTTTGAGACCCTCACTGAACGTGCATGGTCGAACACATGCACAACGGTGCATCCATCACGATTCCCCTGAAACGGAGCTATCGATGCAGTCCACTCACACCCATCGCCAACGGAGGATCTTCACCGCCGGCATCGCCATCGCCACGGTGTTCGGGCTCTGCGGAGTCGCGGTCGCCGGGAGCGCCCCACGTCCCGAAGCCTCGACCACCGACGCCACCGCCGGTGCGCCAACCGTCTTCATCCCGGTCAGCCCCCTTCGCGTGCTCGACACCCGGCCGGCGCCCTATGTGACCACCGGTGTCCCGACGGCTGCCAAGCTCGGCCCGAACTCGACGATGACGCTGCAGCTCGCCGGCGACGGCAGTGCGATCCCGGCGACCGCGACAGCTGCACTGCTGAACATCACGATCGACAACGACTCCACGCTGCAGAGCTTCCTGACGGTGTGGCCGACCGGCGAGACCCAGCCGGTCGCCTCGTCCAACAACGCGCTGCCCGGACTGGTCGCCTCGAACTCGATGCTCGCCAAGATCGGTCAGGGCGGCAAGATCAGCATCTACAACCAGGCCGGCTCGATCAACCTGGTCGTCGACCTCGTCGGCTACACGGTGCCACTGAGCACCTTTGGTGCTCCTGGCGCCAGCTTGGCCAGTGGGACCACGGCACCGGCCAACACGACGGGTGCTGAGGGTGGCTTCTACATCGACACGACCAACCACGTGCTCTACGGACCCAAGACCGGCGGTGTGTGGCCGACACCCGGCGAGCCGCTCGGTGGCGTGCAGGGTGCGGCCAGCCGCTACGGCACGGCGCCGTTCACCGTCACGCCCGTTGGCGCCAACTCGGCGATCCCGTTCGACACCGCCGGTCCGGCCGATGGAACCGTCACCGAGACCAGCCCCACCACGTTCACGGTCTCCGACGCCGGTCTGTACACGGTCGACTACAACCTCGCGCTCACTGCGGGCGTCGCCGGCAGCGTGCGGGTCTTCGTCAACGGGGTGGCGCAGGGTCCGACCTCGGTGCTCACCCTGGCGGTGACCGGCGTGGCCAACAGCGTGCTCGTCGACGCTCCGGTCGGCGCCACCGTCGAGCTGCGGTTCATCCCCACCGTCGTCGGTACGTCGCTCAACCTGACGTCGGCATCGATCGTGGTGGAACAGGCCACCACCTGATCTCTGCGCTCCACGTCGGCAGCTACGCCGCCATCGAACGTCGTCGCGCGGCGACGTTCGATGGCGGTGCTCGCCTTCCTGGCCTCAGGGGCCGCAGAAGTTGCCGAGCTCGATCGAGACCCGGCCGGGTCAGCGGATCTTCGGCTTGATCCTGACCTTGCTCTCGAAGACCTGCTGGCCTTCCAGCAACGCAGCCGGACTCATCCCGTTGGCCAGGATCGCCGGCGCCATCGACATCGCCTGGCTCGGCGACAGCTCGTGCGCCGCCCAGATCGCCCGCAACGTGGTCTGCACCGCGAGCGGCGGTTGCGACGCGATCACCTGAGCCAGCTCCATCGCCGCCGGCATCAGACCAGCGGCGTCGGTGACCTCGCTGACGAGGCCCATCCGCATCGCCGTCGCGGCGGAGATCTTCTCGTGGGCACCGGTCAGCGACATCCGCAGCACTTCGCCGAACGGCATCCGGTCGAGCATCTTCATCGGCTCGTAGACCGCCGCCATGCCGTAGGTGACGTGCGGATCGAAGAACGTCGCATGATCCGCAGCGAGGATGATGTCCGCTTCGGCCAGGAGGTAGAACGCGCCGCCGCAGGCCATGCCATTCACCGCGGCGATGACCGGCTTCCACATGTCGCACGACTTCGGGCCGAGATCGTCGCCCGGATCGTCGTACATGAACGGGTTGCTGGTCCCGAAGATGGTTCCCTCGGCGGCGGTCATCGGCTGGTTGCGGTCGATGCCGACGCAGAACGCCCGCTCGCCCGAACCGGTGACGACAGCGGCGTGGACCGAATCGTCGGTGCGCATCCCCCGCCACACATCACGGATCTCGTGCTGCATCGTCAGGTCGAACGCGTTGAGCACGTCCGGACGGTTCAGCGTGATGGTCAGCACGGAACCCGTCTGCTCGACGGAGATCGTGGTGTAGGTCGACATGTCGTGTTTCTCCAAGGTCACCATGGGGGTCCGGTCGACCCTACGCCGGGACCTCGGGGTCGGTGAGATCGAAACCGATCCGATCGATGTGCGGCTGGAGCGCTGCGAGGTCGAACCCGTAGACCGCTGCGGCATTGCCGTAGAGGATCTTGCGCACGTCGGCCTCGTCGACCGCCGGATGGGCGAACAGCTCCGCGGCGCGCTGCTTGGTGCCCGGTGCGATCGATTCGTAGTGCGGGTAGTCGACACCGAACATCGCGCTGTCGCTGCCGACCTGGAACCGACTCCCGCCGCGGTGCCCGTCAGCCCCGCCGAGATCGTCGTAGTCGAGCTGCGACGCAGCGAACGGGGAGATGCCCGCGTGGCAGTTCGTCGCCCACTGCTCACTCGGGCGTCGGGTGAACTGCGGCGGCCGCTGCATGAACAGTGCGAAGCCGACCCAGTCGTCGCCGACATCCAGACGTCGGTCGAGCTGGCGGATCATCGGGGCGATCCAGTCCGCCCCGGTCTCGACGAACACCACCTGCAACGCCGGGAACCGCTCGAACGCTCCGCCGAGGATCATCTGCCAGAGCGAGCGCCCGGCGTAGAACGACTGCTCGATGGCCAGGGTCATGATCGCCGCGTAGCCGGGCGGGTCGTAGGCCGGCACACCGGCGCCCCCGTGCTGGCTGATCGGCAACCCCGTCTCCTCGCACGCCGCCCAGACCGGGTCCAGCACCGGATCGAAGAAGAAGGTGCCGCCCGGGTCCAGAGCCGGCATCATGACCCCGCCCAGGCCGTGATCCTTGGCCCAGTGGATGTCGGCCACCGCCAGGTCGATGTTCTCGAACGAGATCAGCGCCTGTCCGGCACGTCGTCCGGGAGTAGCAGCGCAGAAGTCGGCGAGCCAGCGGTTGTGCGCGACGCGCGCGGCGCGATCGAGCACTGGGTCACCGGCCTTGCCGGCGTCCTCGAACCGGCGTCGGCGGAACGGCAGGTCGTTCGGGAACAGGACCTCGGCCACCACCCCCTCGGCATCGAGCATCTGCAGCCGCAGCTCAGAGTCCCACTGGACGGCCGGATCGAAGTCCGGGTTCAGGTTGCCGGTGTCCGGTCGACCGGAGCCTTCCTCGGAGCGAACCCATGCGTCGAACTCGTCGAGCACGCCGGGTTCCATGTACTCGCGATACTGCGCCCGAGTGGCTCGGACATGACCGTCGATCGAGATGATCGCCAATGGCTCCACGTGACCCCCCACGATGTCGAGAACGTCACTGTACCCGAACGAGAGCTACGTATTCGGAGGGATCAGGACGCCGCGGACGGCTCCGGTCGGGTCGGGTCGTGGGCCCGACCGGCATCACGCTCGCCGCTGCGGCGCAGGAAGGTCATCGACCGGGTCTGCAGCCGCCAGCCATGCGGGCCCCGCGTGTAGGTGTCGGTGTAGTAGCCGATGCGCATGTCGTGGTTGGTCTGGTCGACGAAGCACAACGTCTGCGTCCCGGTACCAGTACCGGCAGCACTGTCCAGGTCGAGCAGTGGTTGGCCGGTCATGAACAGCCCCTTGGGAGCGGCAGCCACCAAGCGGGGGAAGTCCTTCAACGCATATCGGTCCCCGAACGCGCTGTACCAGCCGTCCGGAGCGAAGACGTCGACGACGGTCTCGACGTCGTCCTTCGTCATCCCGACGGCGTAACGGGCGAGGAGCTGCTGCACCTCGATGATGTCCTCGATCAAGGCCTGATCCACGTGATGTCCCCCAGGTGCTCAGACGGAAACGATCCTCTCCGCATGCGAGATTCATGCTATCGTGGATCGCGTTCGTGGCGAGGGGTCCTGAGGGGGATGCAATGCGAGTGGTGGTCGATCTGCGCCGATGCGAGAGCAACGCGCTCTGCATGGGCATCGCTCCGGAGGTCTTCGAGCTGGACGACGACGACGTGCTCCACATCCTCGACGGGACGCCGGACGAGTCGCTGCGACCCCAGGTCCTGGAAGCGATCCGCAACTGCCCGAAGCAAGCGATCTCCGTCGAGGAAGACTGATCATGACCACCACCGCCAACGACGTCTACTACGACCCGTACGACTTCGAGATCGATGTCGACCCGTATCCGGTCTGGAAGCGGATGCGCGACGAGCATCCTCTCTACTTCAACGAGAAGTACGGGTTCTACGCGCTGAGCCGGTTCGATGACGTCGACGCGGGCCTCAAGGACTTCGGTCGGCTGATCTCCGGCAAGGGCACGGTCCTCGAGCTGCTCAAGGCCGACGCCGCGCTGCCCGTCGGCATGGTCATCTTCGAGGATCCGCCGACGCACGACACGTACCGGGGGCTGCTGTCGCGGGTGTTCACGCCCAAGAAGATGAACGCGATCGAGCCACAGGTCCGCAAGTTCTGTGCCGACGCACTCGACCCGCTCATCGGCGAGGACCGGTTCGACCTGATCGAGAGCCTCGGCGCGAAGATGCCGATGCGCGTGATCGGCATGTTGCTCGGCATCCCCGAAGAGGACCAGCAGTTGCTGCGCAACAGCATCGACGGCGGGCTGCGGCTCGAGTCGGGCGAGATGCCCGACGCCACCGATCTCGCCGCGGCGGCCAGCGCTGCCGTCGACGGCAGCTACGGCGAGTACCTCGACTGGCGGGCCAAGAACCCGTCCGACGACCTGATGACCGAGCTGCTCCAGGCCGAGTTCGACGATCACCTCGGTGTGCGTCGCCGGCTGCGCCGCGAGGAGATCCTCGGATACATCCGCCTGCTCGCCGCAGCAGGGAACGAGACCACCACGAAGTTGATCGGGTGGACCGCTCAGGTCCTGTCGGATCATCCGGATCAGCGGCGCGAGCTCGCGGCTGATCGGTCGCTCGTTCCGCAGGCGATCGAAGAGGTGCTGCGCTTCGAGGCGCCGTCACCGATCCAGGCCCGCTACGTCAACGAGGACATCGAGTACCACGGCCAAACGGTCCCCGAAGGCAGCGCGATCCTGCTGATCAACGGGTCCGCCAACCGCGACGAGCGTCGGTTCGTCGACGCCGACCGGTTCGACATCCACCGCACACTCGACCGCCACCTGTCGTTCGGCTACGGCATCCACGTCTGCCTCGGCGCCGCGCTGGCCCGGCTCGAAGCTCGCGTCGCGCTCGACGAGCTGCTGCAGCGGTTCCCCGATTGGACCGTCGACATGGACAACGCCGTACGCGCCCGGACGTCCACCGTTCGGGGCTGGGACAAGC
>JAOBWQ010000548.1 GCA_025463425.1 Ilumatobacteraceae bacterium
GTGTATGATTGCGGCACCAACCAGGTTCCCGCCACCTGGTTTGCGGGCGATGCCGGGATCCGCCGCCTGGCATCGCAGTGCGACGGCCCCGCAAGGGGCCGTTGCCATTTTTCACCCAGAGTGACGGCGCGCTACAGCCCGTTGCTGAGCTTGAGCGCATGTCGCATCGCCCGGTGCGCATTGCGCAGGGCGCGTTCGGCCTCGTGCAGCGCCGCGATCAGATCCTCGTTGGAGCTGCCGAGCAGCGGTTCGGCCAGGCCGCCGACCCGGGAGCGGTACATGTCGATCCCATCGGCGATCGAACCGACCTCAGCTGCAGAAATGGCGCTCATCGCCACAGTCTCGCCGACGGAAAGCGTTCGCGGCTGCTGCACCCTCATCGCTAGCGTGTCCTCGTGCGCATCCCCGTTCGTGACGATCTCCGCGCACTCGAGGGCTACCACTCGCCTCAGGTCTCGGTCAGTGTCCGGCTGAACACCAACGAGTCGCCGACTGCGCCGCCCGCCGCCTGGCGCGACGCCTTCGCGGCCGAGCTCTCCCGGCTGGAGTGGAACCGCTATCCGGACCGCGCTGCGGTTGCGCTGCGTGGGGCCATCGCCGCACTCCACGGCCTGGATCCAGCGCAGGTGTTCGTCGCCAACGGCTCCAACGAGGTGCTGCAGACACTGGTGCTGACGTTCGCCGGACCGGGTCGCACGGTGGCCACGTTCGAGCCGACCTATCAAATGCATGCCCAGATCGCTCGGGTCACCGGTGCACGGGTCGTCGAGGGCGAACGTCGCGCCGACTTCACGCTCGACCTCGACGAAGTCCGGCGGATCTGCGCCGACGAAGCGCCCGTGATCACGTTCCTGTGCTCACCGAACAACCCCACCGGACTGGTCGAGCCCGCCGCCAACGTCCACGCGGTCATGGCGGTGGCACCGGGGCTGGTGGTCGTCGACGAGGCCTACGGTCAGTTCGCCGACTGGTCGGCGATCAGCCTGATCGACGAGGAGACGCCGCTCGTCGTGACCCGCACGTTCAGCAAGACGTGGTCGATGGCCGGTGCTCGGCTCGGCTACCTCCTCGGCCCGAGCTGGCTCGTCGCCGAGCTCGACAAGGTCACCCTGCCGTACCACCTCGATGCCTCGAAGCAGATCGCCGGTCGGCTGGCTCTCCAGTACGTCGACGACATGGAGGCGCGGGTCGCCCACATCGTTGCCCAGCGGGAACGGATCCAGGCGGCGTTCGCCGCGATGCCGGTCGACTTCTGGCCAAGCGGCGCGAACTTCGTCCTGTTCCGGCCCCAGCACCTGCCCGGCAAGGACGTGTGGCAGGGCCTGCTCGACCGCGACGTGCTGGTGCGCGATTGCAGCGGCTGGCCACGGCTCGGTGACTGCCTGCGCGTCACAGTCGGCACGAGTGAGGAGAACGACGTGTTCCTGAAGGCTCTCGGAGAGGTGCTGGCATGAGCGAGCGGAGCGGGCGATGAGCCGGTCGGCGCAGCGGTCGCGGACCACCAAGGAGACGTCGATCTCGCTCTCGATCGAGCTCGACGGGTCCGGCACCACCGACATCTCGACGGGCATCCCCTTTTACGACCACATGCTCGATCAACTCGGTCGCCACGGTGGCTTCGACCTCACCGTCCATGCCGAGGGCGATCTGCACATCGACACCCACCACACCGTGGAGGACGTCGCGATCACGCTGGGCGAGGCGTTCCGCGAGGCACTCGGTGCCAAGGTCGGTGTCCGTCGTTTCGCCAGCGGCCAGTTCCCGCTCGACGAGGCGCTCGTGGAGGTCGCACTCGATCTGTCCGGTCGACCGTTCGTGGTCTGGGATGTCACGATCCCGGAGAGCCTGCCGCTCGGCACGCCGGCGTTCGACCCGCAGCTCGCCGAGCACGTGGTCAGCAGCTTCGCGACGGCTGCCGGCATCACCCTCCACGTCACGTTGAAGCGCGGTCGCAACGCGCATCACATCATCGAGGCCACGTTCAAAGGACTGGCCCGAACACTCCGCGATGCGGTGCGAGTCGAGGACAGCTCACTGCCGTCGACGAAGGGCATGCTGTGACCACCGCTCCTGCCGCCGACGTGGCGCGACCTGTGATCGCCGTCATCGACTACGGCATCGGCAACCTGCGCTCGGCCGAGAAGGCGCTCCAGCACATGGGTGCCGATGCCCGGCTCAGCAGCGATCCGAGCTTCATCGCCGACGCCGACGCTGTGGTGCTGCCGGGCGTCGGCGCATTCGGTGCGTGCATGACGTCGCTGCGCACCTGCGACCTCGAGGGCGCAGCCCACGCAGCAGCGGCGTCGGGACGGCCGTTTCTCGGCATCTGTGTCGGGATGCAGATGATGTTCGACGGCAGCGAGGAGAACCCTGCAGCCACCGGCCTCGGCATCCTCCCCGGCATCATCGAATGGATCCCCGCAGGGGTGAAGCGACCGCAGATGCAGTGGAACCAGTTGCAGTTGCAACAACCCGACGATCCCATGGTGGCCGGCCTGGGCGCGCACCCGTGGATGTACTTCGTGCATTCGCTGCACGGCGTGCCTGCGGACCCGGAGTCGGTCGTGGCCACGTGCGACTACGGCGGCACGTTGAACGTGGCGTTCCGCCGCGAGAACGTCTTCGCCACCCAGTTCCACCCCGAGAAGTCCGGTCCGTCAGGTCTTGCTCTGCTCGGGAACTTCGTGCGCGCCGCGTCTCGCGCCGCGGCGCTCGCTCGATGAAGGTCGCGCGGGTGATCCCGTGCCTCGATGTCGCCAACGGTCGCGTCGTCAAGGGGGTCAACTTCGTCGGACTGCGCGATGCCGGCGATCCCGTCGAGCTCGCTGCGCGGTACGACCAGGAAGGGGCCGACGAGCTCGTCTTCCTGGACATCACGGCCTCGTCCGACGGGCGCGACACGATGGTCGACATGGTGGCCCGCGTCGCCGAGGAGGTGTTCATCCCTTTCACGGTCGGGGGCGGGATCCGCAGCGTCGAGGATGCGCGCCGGATGCTGCGCGCCGGTGCCGACAAGGTCAGCGTCAACACGGCGGCATTCGAGCGGCCCGAGCTGATCAGCGAGATCGCGGCAGAGTTCGGGGCGCAGTGCGTCGTGTGCGCGATCGACGCTCGCTCGGACCCTTCGCGACCCGGTCGCTACGAGGTGTTCCTGCACGGCGGTCGCACACCGACCGGCAAGGACGCGGTCGAGTGGGCCATCGAGGCCGTCCGTCTCGGCGCCGGTGAGATCCTGCTGACCTCGATGGACCGCGACGGCACGCGTGAGGGGTTCGAGACCGAGCTGACCAACGCGATCGTCGACGCGGTCAACGTGCCGGTCATCGCCAGCGGCGGTGTCGGTTCGCTCCAGCACCTCGTCGACGGCATCGTGGTCGGCCGAGCCGACGCGGTGCTCGCGGCGTCGATCTTCCACTTCGGCGAGCACACCATCGCCGAGGCGAAGGAAGCGCTCTCTGCGGCAGGGGTCGTCGTCCGCCCGCCGAGCTGACTCCTGCGGCCGCCGGGCGATACGGTCAGCGGATGACCAAGACCAAGATGCCCTACCGCCGGCTCGGCCACTCCGGATTGCAACTGTCCGCCCTGTCGTTCGGATCCTGGGTCACGTTCGACAACCAGATCAAGGACGATCTCGCCCTCGACTGCATGCAGGCAGCGCATGATGCCGGTTGCAACTTCTACGACAACGCGGAGGCCTATGCCGGTGGTGAGAGCGAGGCCATCATGGGCCGCGTCATCGAGCAGCTCGGGTGGAAGCGGCAGAGCTACGTGCTCTCCACGAAGGTGTTCTGGGGCCTCGACGGCCGGATGCCGAACATGCAGAACACGCTCAACCGCAAGTACCTGCACCACTCGATCGAGGGCTGTCTCGATCGGCTCAAGGTGGACTTCGTCGACCTGTTGTTCTGCCACCGCGCCGATCCGAACACACCGATCGAGGAGACGGTGTTCGCGATGCACGACCTGATCACTCGCGGCAAGGTCCTCTACTGGGGCACGAGTGAGTGGAGCGCAGACGAGATCCGCGCCGCGTGGGACATCGCCGACAGGCACCACCTCCACAAGCCGGTCATGGAGCAGCCGCAGTACAACATGATGGAGCGGGTCAAGGTGGAGATCGAGTTCAACCGCCTGTACGACGACATCGGTCTCGGGCTCACGACCTGGAGCCCCCTGGCGAGTGGCCTGCTGAGCGGCAAGTACCGCGACGGCATCCCCGATGACAGTCGCGGTGCGCTCCCCGGCTACGGCTGGCTCGCCAAGCGCTTCGCAGATCCGGCAACCGTTGCGAAGGCCGAGAACATCCGCCCGATCGCCGACGAGCTCGGCTGCTCGATGGCGCAGCTCGCCATCGCGTGGTGCGCGGCGAACCCGCGGGTCACAACCGTGATCACCGGAGCCAGCAAGGCGTCCCAGGTCGTCGACAACTTCGGCGCGCTCGAGGTCATGGAAGCGTTGACGCCGGAGATCGTCGAGAGGATCAACGCAGCGGTCGCGTGAGGTGATCCATGACCGTGCCGGCGATGGTCGGCACGGTTTCGATCAGCATCGCGGCGACGGTACCGTGCCGTCTCGTGGCCGTCGACGAGAAGCTCCCGATCAAGATGCTCAACGATCGGTTGCTCGTCCAGATGCCCGACCGGGAAGGCGAGCGACGTTCGATGGGGGGCATCGTCATCCCCGCCACTGCGCAGGTCTCCAAGCGGCTGGTGTGGGCAGAGGTCGTCGCACTCGGCCAGAACGTTCGTGGCGCCGAAGTCGGCGACCGCGTCCTGTTCAGCCCGGAGGACCGCTACGAGGTCGAGGTCGGCGGCAAGGACTACATCATGCTGCGCGAGCGAGATCTCCACGCCGTGGCCGCCAAGCACTACGAAGGCAGCACCGGCCTGTACCTGTAGCGCCGGCAACGCGATGTGCGCTGCCGTTTGGCCATTGCGCAGGAGTCCGCGGCGATGCAGGATTGCGCCGGTGCACGGGACGGCTGGGTCGAAGGTCTGCAATCGG
>JAOBWQ010000552.1 GCA_025463425.1 Ilumatobacteraceae bacterium
GGCGAACGACTGGTCGACTGGGAGCGCACGGTCTCGGGCGCGCTGGCGCTGCAGCCCACGCACATCTCGGCGTACGCGCTCACCATCGAGGCCGGAACACCGCTGGCTCTCGAACCCGAACGCCATCCCGACGACGACGATCTCGCTGACAAGTACGAAGTCGCCGACGCGATGCTCACAGCGGCCGGCCTGGTCAACTACGAGGTCAGCAACTGGGCTCGACCCGGCCACGAGTGCCGGCACAACCTCGTCTACTGGCACCAGGGCGACTACCAGGGCTTCGGGTGCGCCGCGCACTCGCACCGTGGCGGTCGCCGGTTCTGGAATGTGCGCACCCCCGACCGCTACATCGACCTCGTCCGTCGCGATGAACCGGTCGAAGCGGCGGGCGAGGAGCTTCCTGCCGAGGAGCGCCGGATGGAGGGCCTGCAGCTGCAGCTCCGCCTGCGCGAGGGCGTGCCCCGCGAGGCGCTCGACGGCGACGAGTTGCCCGGCGTTGTCGAGCTGCACGACGAGCGCTGGGTGCTGACCCAGCGCGGCCGGTTGATGGCCAATGATGTTTCGTTGCGCTTGCGCTGAATTGGCAGACCTGACGTGCGGCTCGCCCGGCTCCCGCTCACCGTTCCGCTGGATCGGTCCCCGAGCGAGCGACGATCTCGAGCAGGAGGGACTCGCAGAACGGTGGCAGTGCCCGCCGCAACGCCGTGGTGGCCGCTCGACCGGTTGCCCGTTGGCTGGGTGCGATCGTGGCCAGCGCGTCCTCGACATCGTCGATGTAGAGGTCAGAGATGGCATCGTCGGCGACGAATGGAGCGATGAGACCGGGAGCGACGAGCCAGTCGCGTTCGGCGATCAGATCGAGGATGTGTCGCAGCCATGCGGCGACCGCGTTCGGCATGCGGTCGCGCTCGTCGCCATCGGGGACCAAACGCAGGACCGCATCGGCCACCTGACGATCGCGTGCCGAGCGGGGGACATCCAGCGCGGTCGCGAGGGCTGCATCCAGCTTCGGCTTGTGGGATGGGATGATCCGCGTCGGTGAGGGCACGGAGCCAGGGTACGGACCTCAGTGCCTCGCATCGAGCGGCGGGAGGCTTCGACTTGGCGAAGTGCACGCAACTCCGGCGATCGGGTGGTAGGTTTTCGCCTGCTGTAAGAGCGATCGAGGACGAATCGTCCGTGATCGATCCTTGCGGGCGCGTAGCTCAGTTGGTTAGAGCGCCACCATGACACGGTGGAGGTCCCGGGTTCGAGCCCCGTCGTGCCCACTCGATAAGTACCAGGTCAGAGGCCATTCCAGGCCGGAGACCACCCGGACGCGATGGACAGTCCGTGGGACCGCTGAGACGATCAGGGCGACGGCTCTGTGTGCGGGCGCGACAGCCTTGTCTCTCAGGTCGAGCGTGCTGCGCACGGCTCCCTCGTCTGCTCCTGGACACACCCAACCCGTTTGCCGCCGCCCACGCCTCGAAGGCCTTTCGGCCGCACCGTAGGGGTTTCCCCGATTCGAGGTCCGTCGACGTCATGTGACACTTGCATCAAACACCAGAGGGGAGACAGCTGTGCGAAGTCAGTTCAGGTGGGTTCACGTCGGCGTCACGGCCGCTCTGGCGGCAGCGACACTGACGGCAGTTGGGCTGGCCCAGAGCGTTCGCGCGTCGGGCGGCGGAACAGCGTCGTCCTACGTCCCCATCACACCGTGCCGGCTCGTCGATACCCGCACCGGGTCCAACAACGTCGGCTCCCTCGCGGCCCCGCTCGGACCTGGCGAGACCGTGACGTTGGCCGTGTGGGGCACGAACGGCGACTGCACGATCCCGAACAACGCCACTGGAATCGCAGCGAACGTCACCGCTGTGAACCCAACGGCGGGCAGCTTCGTCACGGTCTATCCCGCCGACGCCGATCCACGGCCTGCGGCATCGAACCTGAACGTCGTCGCAGGCGGCGCACCAACCCCGAACCAAGTGACCGTCGGTCTCTCTTCGGCAGGGGCGATCAGCGTGTACAACAACGGCGGCACGGTTGACATCGTGATCGATGTCGTCGGCTACTACCAGCCTGAAGCGACCGTGACTCAAGGACCACCAGGACCCGCAGGACCCACCTGCCCGACATCGTCTGGGTGCACGGTCTTCTACACCGGGATCGATGTCGGCTCGAACCTTCCCGCCCAGGTCACCGCCCAGCTCTGCGTCTACCTCGACCCCGCCGGAGACTTCTACCTTGCATTCACCGACGTGCCATCGGGCGCCAGGATCAACTCAGTGCGCATCCGATACGTCGACAGCGGGGCCGGCGACGCCACGTTCACCTTGCGCACCGTCGACGAAGCGTTCGCCATCACCAACCAATCGGCGACGTTCACGACGAGCGACGCCAGTTCGGCACAAGCCGCCTTGCAGCTCAACGCCGCACGCCCGCCTCAGGGACGATCCACGCAGTACCAGATCCGCATTCACCCCACCGGTCAGAACACCACCTTCTGCGGAGCAGAGGTCAACTACGCCTTTCCCTGACCGACCGTCGCATGTGCCGATCGTCCCACATGGGACGTGCGCGCAGAACGACCCTGGCGGCAGCGCGTCGGACGCGCGATATCGCGGCGCTTCGGATCTCCCGCCAGATCATCCGATCCGATTCCTGCTCGTCGACAGGACTCAGGCGCGCTCGCCCGGCTGATAGGACTCCTCGGGCTCGAGCATCCCGCGCACAGCGTCGTCGAGTTGGTCCCCGGCGTCGTGGCCGTGCACGGAGACCGCGTGCTCGGCGGCGGCGCGCAGAACTTCGTCCTCGGTGCCGATGATGGTGAGTGAGCAGTTCGAATCGCTCGGGAAGCGACGACAGTCGGCGACGACACGGTTCATGGCAATACCTCCTCAGCGTCGATCGGTGTGATCGATGGCTCCACTCACGATCCACCGCACCTGCAAGCGGAGCGTCAGCGGGGCACGCACCGGCACATGAACCCCGGTCTCCTGGGAGCCGACCAGTCGGATCCGGTCAGTCGCTGAACCTGGCAGCGACCCGATGGTGGCCGATCGTCGGGCTATCGTCCGCGCATGATGATGCGACGGCAGGCCATCGCGATGTTCGTCGCGATGACCGCATCCGCCGTCGTTGTCGCGCCGTCCGCTCGCGTGGACGGCGCCTCTCCGGCCACCACTGCGACCTCGTTCA
>JAOBWQ010000025.1 GCA_025463425.1 Ilumatobacteraceae bacterium
CCGCCGTCGCCGATCTTGGTGATCACCGCGTTCGGGATCGTTCCGCCCGTGACGTAGTTGAGGTTCGACGACGTCGGCTGCGGCGCGCCGCACGGGAAGACGGTCACGAACCCCGGTGCGGTCGCCTCCGTCACCGTCACGTTCATCGTGACTGCCACGGCGTCGGCGGGAACGCCGCCGCGGCCGGCGACCGCGAGCTGCAGTGTGGTCCCGGCCGCGAGCTGTCCGGTTCCAGCGAAAGCGCCGTCCGCAGTGCTCTGGCCGGGACGGGTGTCGGCGAGACGGGCGGGAGCCAAGGGCACGTAATCGGCTCCAGTGCTGACGGTGACGGTGAAGCTGGTCGACGCGGTGAGGCCGGACCCGTCGGTCGCCGTGCAGCTCACCGACGTCGCCCCAAGGGCGAACGTCGAACCAGAGGCGGGCGCGCACGCGACCGTCGGCGCGCCGCGGTTGTCGCTCGCCGTCGGGTTGGCGAACTGCACCGCGGTACCGACGGCACCGGGCGGCGCGACGGCGGTGACAGCGGGTGCCGCGTTGATCGCCGGCGGCGTGACGTCGAGCTGCAGCAAGATGATCTTGTTCAACGAAGTGCGGACGACGATCGCGTTGTCGTTGGTGAAGCGATCCGAGGGTGTCATCAGTTCGCCGGTCACGGTGCCGAACGCACTGTTGGTGATGTCGACCATGCCGACCAGACCCGTCGGGCCTGCCAGTGTGACCTCGTTGGCATCGGCCACCCCCGCGTTGTCCCACTTCGTGTTGAAGAAGACCGTGTGGCCGTCGGGGAGCACGGTCAACGGATCGGTGCCGAAGGCGTCGCCCGCCGACGTCCCGATGAAGCTGTTCGTGGCGCTCACGGTCCCCGTGCTGGGACCGGAGCCGTCACCCCAGGTGATGGCCCCGACCTGCGCGACGCCACCGACGGCGTTGTTCCAGAAGAAGTTCTTGGCGACATAGCGTCCACCGGGCAACGCCAGCACGATGGCCCCCACAGAGTCGTTCGGGCTCGAACCGGTGAGGCTGTTGGCGGTAGTCACCGGACCAGACACACCACTGGTGCCCGATCCCCAGGTGATCGCGCCGACGCTGTTGGCCGCCGGCAACGGGCGCGACCAACTCGAGCTGCCGACCGCGTAGTTGCCGTTGGTGAGGGCCGTGATCGCACTTCCGACGCGGTCGTGGGCCGTGGTGCCGACGAGGCTGTTGAACGCGCTGACGACCTCGTGGGTCCCGTTCGCGCCGTCGCCGAACGTCGCCGCACCGGCATCGACAGCGCTGCCGTCCCAGAACAGGCTCTGGACCACGTAGTTGCCGTTGGCCAGGGCAACCGCCTTCATGCCGACGCTGTCGCCGGCCGTACTGCCGACGATGCTGTTGATCGAGCCGAGGTTGCCCACGGTGCCGCCGATTCCACTGCCCCACGTGGAGGCTCCGATGTCCGTCGTGCCCCAGTCCGGGCTCGAGACGACGAAGTTGCTGTTCGTGAGCGGTGTGACACCACCCGACGACACGCTGTCGTTGGTGAACGTGCCGACCATGCTGTTCATCGGTGTGACCGCGAAGTGGTTCAGGAGGTAGCCGATGCCCACCGTGGCCGCTCCGGCCTTGGTCTGGCCGCTGTTGTTCCAGTTCGGGCTGCTGATCACGAAGTTGCCGCTGAGGATCGGCGTGACACCGCCCCCACCGACCAGGTCGTCGGCCGTGGACCCGGTGATGCTGTTCAGTGTCGAGACGACGCCGCTGATCCCGGACGGACCGCCGCCGCGAGTGACGGCGCCGAAGTTGGTGGCACCCCAACGCGGGCTGTTGACGACGTAGGCGTCGGACGTCAGGTCGACGATCCCGCCGTCACCGATCTGGTCGCTGTCGTTGCTGCCGACGAGGCTGTTCGAGGCGGTGACGACGCCGTGGGTCCCGCCGCTGCCGTTGCCCCACGTGGCCGCGCCCGCCGCGGCGGCCGCCGGAAGGGTGTTCGACCAGTACGGACTGCTCACGACGTAGTTGCCGAACTTGAGCGCGGTCACGCCGCCGAACGACACCAGGTCGCCGCTGCTGCCGCCGATGATGCTGTTCGTCGAGGTCACCGGTCCCGAGACGCCCGTCGTGCCACTGCCCCACGTCGCAGCCCCCAGGTCGCTGAGCGTCCAGTAGGGAGACCTGACGACGTAGTTCCCGTTGGTCAGGGGTTGCACGTAACTGGACCCGACCATGTCACCGCCGACCGTGCCGACGAGGCTGCGGATCGAGCCCACAGGTCCGCTCACGCCGGCTGCGCCGGTGCCGAAGGTGACTGCGCCGGCATCGACGGCACCACCGTTGTCCCAGCTCGGACTGACCACGGTGTAGTTGCCATTGGTCAGCACGGCGACGTTGAACGAGCCGACGCCGTCGTTGGTGGTCGATCCGACCAGGCTGTTCGCAGCCGTCACCGGTCCGTTCAAACCGGTGACGCCGTTGATCCAGGTGACCGCCCCTGCGTGCGGAGCGGCGGGGCCGTTCGCCCAGAGGCTGCTGGAGACGACGAAGTTGCTGCCGCCGACCTCCTGCACGTTGCCGCTGCCGACCCTGTCGCCGGCGCGTGTGCCGGTGAGCGTGCTGATCACCTGGTTGGTGGCGCCGTCGTAGAGGTAGACGGCGCCGACGTCGGCTGCCGCGCCGTCGAAGCTCGAGTCGGTCACGACGTAGTTTCCGTTGGTCAGCACTTGGACGTGTTCGCCGAAGAAGCCACTTCCGGCCGGCCCGGTGATGATCTGTGTGGTCGTCGAATCAGCCGAGGCCGAGGCGGCCTCGATCAGCAGCGCAGCGCTCCCCGTCGACAGGGCACCCGTCAGGAGCAGACCGGCGAGCAGGGCGCGTGAGGGGAGCATGTTCCAACCCTCCACCGGCAGGCGGGATGCGTCGTGAGTACCGGGTACTCATTTGCTGCCCAGTGCGCAGTCATGCTCGACAGCAATGACCATGTCGGCGGTTGGGCGGCCGTTTCCAACTGGCGTCACCCTGACTGGTCAGCGTGCAAGTGGCTCTTCTCCCGAGTCGAGCGTCGTGTCCGTACGCTCGAAGCGGATGATGGCCCGCTTGATCCGAGTCATGTCGGCGGGTTCGAGCGAATGCCCAGGCGGAATGCGGAGCGCGAGAGATCGGGGTGACGTCCCTGTTTGGAGCAGTGCGGTGACGGCGGCCCCAACGCGGGCGGGCTCCGTATCGAGGGTGCCGATGAGGGTGCTGCGCTGTCCGCGCCAGTACACCGTGGAGGTGTGTCCGTGGTCGAAGTTGGCGCGCCATGCGGCCGGCGTCACGACGATCGCTGTGGTGCCGTCATGGTGCCAACCGACGACGATGCGCCGTCGGGTGCCACTGCGTCGACCGGTGAACTCCAAGAGTGCGAGCGGCTTGACGAGCCGGCCGAGGGGAGTGCGCAGAAGTGGACGCATGATCAAGTTCGTGAGCCGGACGACGAACACCGGCGGCCGGGCATCGACGACAGCGGCGGCGGCGACGGTGGTGGTCATCTGACGTCCAATGCCGCATCGGGTTGCGGGGTGGTGGCACCGACGATGTGGCGCACTGCGGCGGTGGCACCTTCCTGTCCCACGTCGACCGGTTCGAGGTAGAAGCGCGCCCAGCTCGCCCGGCCTGCACTGACGCCGAAGATGATCACGCCGCGCATGAGGTGCGGGCTGCCGTCCGGACGGGTGCCGCGCATCTCCCATTCGGACCAGATCTCCTCGCAGTTGGTCACCGTGTGCTGGACCGTGGCGGTCAGGTCCGGGACTGCGGCGAAGATCTGCTGCCAGTTGCTGCGCACCTGTTCTCTGCCGGTGAATCCCCGTCCGGGATGAGCCGGCGTCTCGTTGCGGTACGACTCTGCGAAGCAATCGACCAGCGCGTCCAGGTCATGGGCGTTGGTGGCGTCCCGAAGCCGTTCGACCATCTTGACGGTGAGAACAGCCATCGACGCCAACTTTCAATCCAGTAGAGTGGAACGAAATGAGCGTAGAGCCGCCAAGAGAACAAGTCAACGCCCGCGCATACAACTCGGACCGTCGACGTCAGCGATCGCGAGACGCTCACAACGCCTTGCTCGACGCAGCACTCTCCAGGTTTCTCGAACACGGCTACTCGACCACCACCATCGATTCGATCGCTGCCGACGCCGACGTCTCGACCGCGACGATCTACAAGACGTACGGAAGCAAGGCCGGCCTCGTGCGCGCCCTGTGTGAACGGGCGCTCGGCGGGCAAGGCCCCGTGCCCGCAGAACAACGTTCCGACTCGCTGCAGGCCACCGAACCAGATCCCCGCAAGATCATCGC
>JAOBWQ010000619.1 GCA_025463425.1 Ilumatobacteraceae bacterium
CAGCACCAGGGCCTCGACTACCTCGGCAAGCTCGACCTCGCCCGCCTGGCGGCCCGGCATCTCAGCGGCGGTGATCGGCATGAGTTCTTCGCCGGCACGGCACGTCGCATCGGTTGGGGCTGACCGCCGGGGTGGACGGTTGGGCAGACGGGAGCAGTGCTCAGTGCTCGGCGTGGACGCGCAGGTGGCCGTCGCCATCGAGGTCGGCTTCCGCGATGAAGGTGAGGCTGCCGGTGCCCTGGCTGGTGCTGTCCGGCCCGCGCAGCGTGAGCCGCACCGGCTGGATGCGGTGCACCGGGCGAGTGGTCGCGCCATCGGGGAGCACCACCTCTGCGGGATGGCTGACATCCCACACTCCGTGCTCGAGGTGGTCGGGGCCGCGGTGCACGCCGAGGCCCCTGCCGTCGTCGTAGCCGCCATAGCCGAGGCCCTGCATCGCGACTGCGGGACCCTGGCGCTCGATCGTGATCTCGAACGTCGCGCCCTCGTCGTCGACGACGGTGATCGTGGCAGCGGCGAACCTTCGCGGCCGGCCGTCGTCGACGAACTGCGCGTCGAGATCGATCCGGTGGCAGGTGTGCACAGGTCCGTCGGTGCCCTCTGCGGTGCGCTCGACGATCTGCGCGGTGAGGTGACTTGCTCCACCGATCCGGGTCACCTGCACATGACCGCTGTGGGTCTCGGTCGAGAAGAACAAGAACACGAAGACCGGCCCGGAGACGACCGCCTTCTGGCCGGTGTAGGGCTCGACGACGCCGACGTTCTCGCGCACGCCCCAGGAGTGGTCGCGGCATGCCCACCACGACTCGATGTCGGCGCGTTGCCCGTCGATCTCCAGCCAACCCGACAGCTCACCGATCTGGTCGTAGCGGCTGTAGTCCTCCAGGACCCTGCCCCACGACCGGTTGAAGTGGTGGTGCTCCTCCTGCGCGCCCGAGGTGGCGGTCCACACGACGTCGCCGCTGATGCTGCCGGCGTTGGGGGCGATGGCCAGCCGGATCCGCCGCAGCGGCTCGAGCACCTCCAGGCGCAACGGCCCCGCCGAGATCTCGTAGTCCGGTCGGAGCTGGCGCGAGGCACGCACGTTGTGCTGCCGGCCATCGCGGATGACGACCACCCCGCCGTCGACGACGTTCATGTTCTGGTACACGCCGATCGTGAACTGGAACACGCCATTGCCGACCCGGTCCGACGCCGCGAACCAGAGCCGATCGAAGAAGCGGACATCGCTCGTGCCGACGTGGTCGAACGTGGTCGGCAGCTGGTGCCAGGGTGAGTCATCGAGCGGTGTGAGCACCATCGGTCCCTTCTTCGCGGACGGTCCGGCCGACGGATGTGCTGGCCAGGGGGAAGCGCACGTGCCGTTCGCGGAAGTAGTCGACCATCGCCGACCGTGACGCGCCGTCGGCGAGGACCACCGGCATCGCGGCTTCGAGAGCGCCTCGCGCAGCCCGCTGATGTTGACCCAGCCCGTCGAGGTCGAGTGGATCGCCGAAGAAACCGATCGTCGGCGCACCGGCCGCGGCGAGGATCGAGTTGCACCGCTCGGAGTCCCAGCGCAAGAAGTCGGGGATCTCGTCCCACCGGCTGAGCGTGTCCAGCGCCGCCAGCACGCCGGCCAGCACGTCGGCCGGGTACGCATCGACGACGTGCGGCGCGACGACCTCGGCGAGGATCCGGCGCAGGCCGGCCAGCTGCTCGGTGACGTTCGGTCGCATCATGCCCCGATCTGGTCGAGCAGGACCCGGTACAGCATCACCGGCGACTGATGCACCCGGTCGAGCCGGTGATCGACGAACGCGTGCGTGCCGCTGAGCACGATGATCGACAGCTTCACGTTGGCCAGCACCTGCCACCAGCGCACGACGTCGGGATCCGGTGTCCAGCCGGTGCGGGCGCTCCAGAGCCGCAGCAGATCAGCCGGGTCCCAGTGACCCTCGATGCGGTGTTCGCGAGCGCGCAGCGGGTTGGTGACCCAGCCGAGGTCCTCGTGCGGATCGCCGAGGTGCACGGTCTCCCAGTCGAGCACCGCGGTCACATCCGTTCCGTCACGGTCTCCGTCGTCACCGAGCAACAGGTTGCCGGGCTTGAAGTCGCCGTGGACCAGGGTCGTGCGCGCGTTGTCCGGTGCGTGCTCGCGCAGCCATGCGAACACGAACGCGAGCTCGGGCTCGGGATCGAGCTGCACGCGACGCAGCTCACCCTCCCAGTGATCGATCGCCGCGCCAGCCGCGTTCGGGCCCGGGTCGACGAGGTGCCGGCCGAGACCGAGCGTGGTCCAGTCGAGGAGGTGGATGTCGGCGAGACGTTCGTAGATCCGCCGCGCGAGTGCGACACGTTCTTCGAGGGGCCGGGTGCCGTTGAGCACGAACGGCTCGCAGACGCCGGGAGCGAGATCCATGATCAGCGCAGGCCGGCCCAGACGGACCCCGTCCACATCTGCCCAGCGCAGTGTGGGCGACGGCACGTCGGTGCCGGCCAGGGCACGCAGCACGACCGTCTCGATCCGCCGGTCTGTGTCGAGCACGCTGCCGACCGGATCACGTC
>JAOBWQ010000643.1 GCA_025463425.1 Ilumatobacteraceae bacterium
GGCAGCTGCCAGAGATCCGTCTTGTGCAAGCTCGGATGCTCGGTCCTCGGCACGTTGGATCGCGTCGGGCAGATCGCCCTCGATCATCTCGTTCTGGGTAGGCAGCCACACCCCGGGCCTGCCCGACGGGTAGACAGCCGCCCAGCTGAGGCTGGAGGAGCGGCTCTCGCCCACGTTGAGAACGAAGTAGTCGGCACGGTCTCCGAGAAGCCGATGTGCCCCGCGCACCACGGCCACGGAGCTCTCTGTGTTCTCGACCGCGATCATCACGATGATCCGACTGGGGACTCCGCCTGCGACGTTGTCGGGCGACACGTGGTCGTCAATCATCTGCGGCCTCCTCCCGGTCGGGGATCGAGATGACCGCCAGGCCCGAGTTGCGGGCGAGGTGCACCAGCGACGACGCCCGGCGGGCACTGCCGATGCTGCCTCGCCACTGCGAGCAGACGACGATCAGGTCCGCATGGACGCGACGCGAAAAGCGCCCCAATGACTCGATGGGATCACTGCCCTCCACGACATGAAACTGGTGGCGGACGTTGCGCCGTGCGAACTGTGGGATCCATCGTTGCGCCCGTCGCAACCGCTCGAGCTGCCACATGCTGTTCGGGTTCGATGACGGCACCCATTCCGGCGACAAGGGGAGCACGCTGACCACGTGGACCTCCGCTCCGCACGCGGCTGCCAGCGTCACGACTTCGTCGAGCAGCCGTTCGGGCCCGACACCCTTGGGGGTCCCAACGAGGATGCGTCGTATCGTGCGCCCGGCACCGCTCGTCGGCACCAGGGCAACCCCACACGTCATGCTGTTCTGGAGGAGGGCCTTGGCGGCAGCCTCGGAGTTCGACACAGATGAGCTCGGGCCTGCCGGGATCGGCACGACGAGCAACGACGCTCGACGGTGCTCAGCGTCGCGGATGAACCCTGAGGGCCAATCGCCCTCGACGACTCGGCACGTTGTCCGGACGCGGGCGTCTTCGGCCAACGCCGACCACGTGCCGAGCTCGGTGGTCAACCGGCGAACAACAGCGTCTCGGGCGTCAGGTCGGAACTCGCCCAGTCCGGGATGCCAGGTGCGCGTTGCCTCCAGTCTTGTTCCGAGGAGAGCACTCAGCTCGGCAGCCCACCGGAGGGCCTCGGCGGACTCGTACGAGCTGTCGAGCTCCACGATCACCGGACCGCTGACCACCGGACCACTGACCACCGGACCGCTGACCATTGTGGAGGCCGGTGAGGGGTTGGACGGATGTGTTTGGATCACGATGGACCTCCGGTGCAGAGCGACGAGGAACGCATCCGTGCGCCGCGTGGCAGGTCTCCACCCGTTCTCGCAAAGACTCGTTCAACCGCAGTCGACGACGCGCCCTGTGGTGAGTATACGCGTATACTTACGCGTACAGGTGACTGGTTCCATGACAGCAGCCAGCGCGTTTGACGAGGGTGGTTCCATGCATACGAATCTTCGAGTTGACGGTGCAAACTGCCCACTCTGCTTCAACGATCTCCTCGTCCGCATCCGCTCGCTACCCGGGATCAGCTTGGTCGAGAGTTCGATCAGCGAGGGTTGCATAGCGGTCGACCACGACGACCACACCGACCTCGTGGCGCTGATCGGCAGCCCTCTGCACGGAATCGCCATGGCCTCGAACGAGATCGTGATGACGAGCATCGACCCAGTCGTCGCGGTGCTGCAGTGCGGACACCACTCGGCTCATCAGTCACTTCCATCGACCGTGCCGGCCGACCACCGGCTCGAGACCGTGACCGATGCTCTCACCCGGTTGCGCGCTGACGGGTACACCGCTGACTTCGAGGCGAGCCATCAAGGCTCGCTCTCCTGTCGAGACTGTGATCGACGGATGAATGCGACCGAGGTTCAGGTCGATCACACGATCCGGTTCGAGGGCGCGACGAACCCTGATGACCAAGACATCGTGTTCGCGATCTGTTGCGCCTGCGGGTGCAAGGGCACGTACAGCGCGGCGTACGGCTCCGCCGCCTCACCTGAGGACACCGCCGTACTGCAACAGCTCGCTCTCGCCCGACATGCCGAGAACTACCCGCCGGAATCGGGCAGTCGGCTCGTCTGAGATGTCGAACAACCGTAGAGTCCGAATCATGGCGAGCGACGGAGCCACCCCCTTGCGGCCGCAGCCCACCCGGAGCCCACGGCGGGTCGTGCGTTTGGAACGAGGTGACATCGTTGCTGCGGCGGTCGCGTCGTTCAACCTCGGTGAGCTCGATTCGCTCACCATGCGTCGCCTCGCCCACATGCTCGACGTCTCGCCAATGGCGTTGTACGCCCACATCTCGGACAAGGACGAGCTCTTGGACGAGGTACTCGCGCACGTCTTGGCGGGCATCGACCTTCCATCGCGCAAACTCAAATGGCAGAACTGGATGGCCGAGTTTGCGGCCCAACTTCATCGCGTCCTCTGCGATCACCCCGTCTTGCTCACGCGCTACCTACAGCGCCCGGTGGGGGTTCGGCCAGCGGTCGTCAGAATGGAGGCTGCCCTGGATGTTCTCAATCGGGCCGGTTTTTGCGACGAAGAGTGTGTCGACATCTACGGATCGCTCGTTGCGGTGACGCTCGGATTCACAGCCCTCGAGGTCTCTCGCCGAGGCGGCCGAGCCCCGCGACCCAACCGCTCCATCGTCGGCGTGGACGAAGGTCATGAAGGGTTCTGGCCCGCCTACTTCTCCACACTCCCTTCCGCAGAGTTTCCTCACCTCGCTCGCGTCCGACCCGACCTCGCCCTGTTCGCCAGCCAGAGCAACTTCTCTCGTGTTGTTTCGAACCTTCTGGCAGCTCACCATGCACCGCGTGGCAAAGGCGGACCGAAGTCGGCGAAGGCCACGTGAGGTCCGGGCGGTAGCCCAGGTCGAAATGCCTTTGTGCCCTGGTCAGTGACTAGTGGTTCGGTGAGTCTTTGGGGTGTGCGAATGAACATTTGTAGCCGTGATCGCCGATCACCGGCTGCTGTCAGCTTTGGTGGGCGGTGACTGCGGCCGGGGTGATGTGGTGAGCCGAAATTGGATGTTGTCGTGGAAGGAGATCGGGATGATGCAGATCAAAGTGTCGATGACGTTGGCCGAGGTGATGGACGCGTATCCGGCGATGGCGCGCGAGTTCGAGCGTCGCGGCCTCGACTACTGCTGCGGTGGCCGGCGCACCCTCGGCGATGCCTGTGTTCTCGTCGGGATCGACCCGGACGAAACAGTTGCCGAGCTCACTTCCGCAGTCGTCATCGACTCGGCTCTGCCGGTGTGGGCGACGATGTCGGTCGAGGCCCTCGTCGATCACCTCGAGGCGACGCACCACCGCTACCTGTGGGGCGAGATGCCCCGCGTGACGGCGCTCATCGACAAGATCGTGACCGTCCACGGAGCGCGACATCCCGAACTTCGCGACGTGGCCGCCTGCTTCGTCCGCGTGCGTGCCGATCTCGAGCCGCACATGCTCAGGGAGGAGCGCGTCCTGTTCCCGATGATCCGCGAACTCGCGGCCTCGACCGAGCTGCCGACATTCCACTGTGGATCGCTCCGCGACCCGATCACGGTGATGCTCGGTGAGCACGATGCCGTCGGTCATCTGCTCGCCGAACTTCACCGGCTGACCAACGGCTACACCCCGCCGGCCGATGGTTGCGCATCGTACGCAGCATGCTTCGCCGCGATGGCCGAGCTCGAAGCCGATACGCACCTGCACATCCACAAGGAGAACAACGTGTTGTTCCCGCTTGTCGTTCGCCTGGAAGACGAGCGCGCTCCGGTGGGCCGTTGATGATCAGGAACGCACCTCCGAGCCCCGAGCGCGATGGTGGCGATCCACCGTGCTGGAGTCATCTCGTCGACCCTGAACGTCCGGACATCGTCGATCGCGACGACATCGAGAGGCTCGTCCGCAACTTCTACCGCGACGCAGCGATGGATGACCTGCTCGGCCCGGTGTTCGAAGCGGCCCACGTCAACTGGAACGCCCACATCGCAACGTTGATCGACTTCTGGTCGTGGCAACTGCTGGGCCAGGCCGGATACGTCGGACAGCCGCTGCGGGCACACGAACCCGTCAACGCGCGCACGCCCCTGACGGACGCGCACTTCGCACGCTGGGTCGAACTGTTCTGCGACACCGTTGACACCATGTTCGACGGTCCCTGCGCTGAGATCGCCAAGGGCCGCGGGCGCAAGATGGCGACTGCGATGCAGCGGCTCCTCGGTGGGGTGTCCGCCAGCGGAACACAGCCGATCGAACCGACCTGGCGATTCGGCGAGCAGCCGACCATCAAGACATGACGACGACGGCTCTCGCCGATGGGGGGCCGAAGCGGTGCTCGATTGGCTCGTCCACGAACGTGCCCGTGCGTCGGCCGTCAAGCCGACGATTGCCTCGACACTGTCAGTCCGCAACGGTTCGTCGATGACGGTCGTACGTCGACTGCCGGCGACGCCTGGTCTTGGAGACCTTCGGCCCGTTCGATGGCCTCGGCGTGGAACACACCGAGAATCACGCTCAGTGTCGAGTCGACTCGCAGCCCGACGGGCGTTGACGAAGCCCCGCGGTCGTTGGTTTGCCTCCGCCGGCGGTGCATCGGGTCATCAGCAAACGCGCTGCTGCGACGACGAGTGCGCGGTCGTGGGTGACGACGAATTCGAATCGGCGTTCACTGTCGGGCCCGTCGTCGCCGAGGTCACGGGCAATCAGCGCTGCGGCGTAGTGCGAACCAACCACTGTCACGGTCCATTCGTCGAGGAGTGGGTCGTGAGCGTCGAGAGAGGCTGTGTGGAGCGCGGGATCGCGATCGGGTTGGAGGTCGAGGCCGATCGCGCAGACCAGGGGGCACCGTTGTGCGAGCTCGCGGTAGCGTCGCTCGGTCGCGGGCGTGAAGCGGGTTGACGTCTGGAATGCGCTGACCACGACGGGTCCGGGCCGGAGGTGGAGGCCTTGGTTCTCGACGTGGCGAGACAGCTGGAGGAGGAGGTCCTTGCGCCCGACGCGTTTGCGCGGGCTATCGGCGACGAGGTCGAACGGTGTGGCGTCGACTGGGGGAGTGGATGCCGAGGGTCCGAACGTGATCGGTGAGCGTGGTGCTGGAGTGGCTCGCAGCGGGCCGGGTCGCCCGAAGTGCCATCCTTGGCCGAGCGTGGCTCCGAGAGCGCGTGCCTGTCTGAGATCGCGGTCGGTCTCGATTCCTTCGGCGAGGATGATCGCGTCCTTCTGTTCCGCGTAGGCCATGACCGCAGCCATGATCGCCGCCTGCTGCGCGTTGGGTCGCTCGCGGATCAGGGTCATGTCGAGTTTGATCACGTCCGGCGCGACGAACGGAAGCAGCGCCAAGGAATCGGGATGGCTGCCGACATCATCGAGTGCGATTCCCCATCCGTGCCGGCGAGCCCACTCCACCGCGCGCAGGAGCATCGCCGGGTCGGTGGCCAGCGACCGTTCTGTCAGTTCGAGCATCACGCGTAGTTCGCGGTCGGCTGCTGCGATCCTCGAGGCCGAGCCGGCGGGTGCGGGAGCGCCAAGTGTTTCGGGCTCCACGTTCACGAAGAGCACGTGATCCCGACCCAGACCGTGGGCGAGTGCGCCCTCGACTGCAGCGAGCCGACATTCCCAGTCCAGTTCGGCGAGGCGGCCTTCCTGGCGAGCACGTTCGAACATCATGTCGGGCGTCACGCCGCTGAGTGTTGGCCACCGAGCGAGTGCCTCGTGCGCGACGACGTCGCCGCTGTCGATGTCGACGATCGGCTGATAGGCGGCACGGACTCCGACGAACGCGTCGGCGGGCATCTCGATGTCTGGGTCAACGGTCTTCACGTACATCGGTCATCCAGTCGCCGGCCTCTTCAACGTCAGATCTGTATCGGCGGCAGGAGCAGCCCACACAAGTCCGAACACGCAGGTTCGCCCCAATATCTGCACGACTGGGGCGAACCTGAACGACGAGCATCCGGCAGGATGCGGCGTGGAGTTCAACGCGTATCAGGTCAGCGCTGCAACGGGCTGGTCGCTTCATGCCAGCACAAACGACAGTGGTCGGATATGGACAGATCGCCGGCCCGTCGGAGAATCGGACTACGAGGCGGGCGCGTGCACAGGGCTGTTGTGGTAAGCGGCGACCAACCATTGCCCATCTCGTTTCTCGAAGACCCAGGTCGCGTTCACCTTGCCCGCTTCCGACACCTCGTGCTGTCCGGCGAACAGGATGCCGGATTCGCTGACGGCGATCGCAGCGTCCTCACCGACGAAGCGAAGGCTGAGCTGTTTGTTGTACGTCGAGGTGCCCTGGAGCGGACCTGCGAAGGCCAGCGCCATGTTGTGACGGACTGCGTCACGGCTTTCGCGGAGTGAGCCGGTCATGATCGCGGTCGCGTCCTCGGTGTAGTTGGCGACCATCGCGTAGGCGTCGCCGGCCTCCCACGCCTTGTACGACTCATCCAGCACAGCCTGGATGGCGGACCTGTCTCCTGCACGAATGTCTGACATCGGATTCTCCCTCGTGATCCGTCCGCTCGAGGTGTTCCAGCGAACGCGAGTACATACCGGCGGGAGGCTCAGAACTCATCGCGGCACAGCGACGACGATGAACGACTTCGCGGGCGGTGCTCAGCGCGCGTGGTGGTCGCTGCCGAGGACACTCACGGGTACCTGGCCGGCGTCGAGTCCTGTCGCCAGGCCGAACGATGCGAAGACATCGAAATCCCGAAACACCGAGTTCCGGCTGATGCCGTCGGTGGAAACCGTGAAGATCTGCAGCGTACGCAGCTCGTATCCGCCGTCAACGCGCCCGTAGGCAGCAAAACCGGCCTGGCCGTTGGCTTCGACCGGCAGAAGGCACCACTCGGTGCCACCCTTCGCGAACACCCACTCCATGAACACGCCGTAGTTGTCGGGTCCGACGAACCAGTTGATCATCGGCGGCATCTCCATCAGCACGTCCGCGGTGAGGAGCCCTTTGAGGGCCTCGATGTCGGCGTTCAAGAAAGCCTGCATGTAGCGATCGACCCAGGCGCGCTGCTCGGGTGCGGATGGTTCCTCGAGACCTTCCGGCCGAACCCCGGCCTCTCTCAGACGGGCACGCGCGCGCTGCAGCGAACTGTTCACCGACACGACCGTGGTGCCGAGGATGTCGGCCGCCTCCGACGCGGAGAAGCTGAGCACATCGCGGAGTATGAGCGCACCGCGCTGACGCGCCGACAGATGCTGGAGGGCGCCGACGAAAGCCAGACGAAGGCTGCTGCGATCGACCAACGTCCTGGCTGGATCGCCCACGTCCAGCATCGAGTCCGGCAGGGGCTGGAGCCACGCGTTCTCTCCTGGCACGAGAGCGCCGCGCGGGTCCGACGCGGCCACGAGACCGGACGGAAGCGGCCGCCGTCCGCGAACCTCCAAAGCGGTCAGGCACGCATTCGAAGCGATCCGATAGAGCCAGGTGCGCAGTGAGCTGCGTGCCTCGTCATACTGCTCCCGCGCCCGCCATGCCCGCACGAACGTGTCCTGCACCAAATCCTCGGCATCGCGAGACGAGCCGAGCATCCGATAGCAGTACGCCAACAACTCCGCACGGAACGGTTCGAGCAAAAGATCGAAGCGTTCTCCCGTCGTCGTCACGCTCACAACCCCCTTCCTCTCTGACACGACCACGGTATCGGGCCCACTTCAACCGGGATCCCCGGCCACCTGCCGACCGATGGCCGCGTCGGGTCGTCGCTCCTGGCCATGGCCCGTCCTGTTCGTACGATCCTGGGGTCTTTTTCCGGAAGCCCGATCCCTCACGTGGGTGATGGAAAACCGATCGAGAGCAGCCGATGGATCGTGCATCGGTCATCGTCCGCACCGACCAACCCATCCGACGTGCGGACGATGATCGACAAGTCAGCCAAGCTCGGAGCTCGGTCGGACGTTGGACCAAGCCGCAGAAGAGCAGGCACGCTTGCAGAGCGAAGCTCCGGTGAGCGCGACCGGCGAGTACGAGGGCGCCTCCAACGAAGAGGCAGATCCTGCGTCGAGCGTTGGCCGGCCCGAGATCTCTGTCGTCTGGCCGCGCATGGAGTTGGGTATCGAGGGCACGCACGCCAACCCGAAGGGAGCATGATGAACGATCCGATGATGATCCTCAAGGCCGACCACCGTGAGGTCAAGCGCCTTCTCACGGCACTCGCCGAGTCTGAAGAGGGTGCGGAACGTGAGCGCATGTGTGCTGACGTCACCGCCGCGCTGAAGTTGCACATGGAGATCGAGGAGAAGATCCTCTACCCGGTGATCGAAAAGCAGATCGGCGCCGAAGACGCCGAAGAGGCGAACATCGAGCATGGCCTCGCACGCGAGGGCTTGAGCACCATGGGCAAGATGGTGGCGATGCCGGGCTTCGGCGCCGCGGCCGAAATGCTCAAGGGCGGCATCACCCACCACGTCGAGGAAGAAGAGACGGAGCTGCTCCCGGAGCTCAAGGAAAAGCTCGACCGAGCCGAATGGCTGGCGCTGGGAGACGCGATCGCTGCCGCGAAGGCGGCGGCCGGCGCACCAGTACCACCTCCGGCTCGGCGTCGCTCGGCCAAACGGAAGGTCTCGGCGAAGAAGTAACGACGTCCGCACGCGATTGCTGCGGTTGCTGACCGATCTGCGGCAGCCATGTCATGCTCCTCAATTCACCTCGACACTGTCGTGCGCGCCTCCGACGGGTCTCAGGCGGGAGCAGTGAACGCGATCTCGGCGGTCGGTGTGGTGCTGCCCGAACGACCCGGCGCGGCCGAGAAGCCCCAGTAGAGGTTGGTGTAGGCGATGGCCTCTTCGGGCCCGATCGGTGAACCCCACTGGCGCATGTCCTCGGTGGTGTGCGCGTCCGCCACCAATGTGGCGTCGTAGCCACGCACGAGCGCGCCGTGCAGCGTGGAGCGGATGCACGCGTCGGTCTGGGCGCCGGTCACCACGAGGCGTCCGACCTTGTTCGCTGACAGGATCGACTCCAGGTCGGTGTCCTCGAAGGAGTCGCCGTACGTCTTCTGCACGAGTGGTTCGTCATCGGCTCGCTGCAGCGCGGCAATGTACTGCCATCCGTCGGAGCCGATCGGCATGTCACCGTCGGAGTGCTGGACCCAGATGACCGGCACGTCTTCGGCACGGGCCTTCTCGACGAGGCTGCCGATGTTGGCGACGACGCGATCCACGTCATACGCGTCTCCGACGACCCCTTTCTGCATGTCGATGACCAGCAGTGCGGTGTTCGGGCGGTCCTGCAAGGTTGTCATGTGTCCTCCTCAGTCGGTGCGTTCAGGATATTGACGGTCGAGGACACGTCCCGGACAGTCAGAGGAGTTCCCCAGCGGATCACGTCGGACTCCCCGTCGGATCCGACTGATTCTGACGGCGCGCCGGCCCGCATCACCGGCTACGAACCGGGGATTCTCCGGAGACTCGATCATCGCAGCCATGACCGGTAAACAGCGTTTACCGGTCATGTGTCATGGGAACAGAGGAGCAGGTGGACACGGGGACCTCGAGGAGGAGTGGCACTGGGCATGCAGAGATGACATGGGCCTGCTCGACCAACTCACGAATGACAGGAACATCTACCAACCACCCGCCACTGAACGCAGCGGGGAGCAACGCAAGGAGACAACGCACATGCCAGAACTACTCGTCGACTTCATCACCTCACTCGACGGTTACGGCGCCGCCGACGGATGGCCTGGCTTGTG
>JAOBWQ010000651.1 GCA_025463425.1 Ilumatobacteraceae bacterium
GCGAGCAGCAATCCAGCAGAGTGGGGTCGGTACCCAAGCGGCCAAAGGGAGCAGACTGTAAATCTGCCGGCTCAGCCTTCGTAGGTTCGAATCCTTCCCGGCCCACTGTGTGATGTCACACGACATCGGAAACGCCTGAACCTCTCACGGGTTCGGGTCGTTTCGCTTTTCGGGGCGGGTGTCCGCATCACGGCGTCGGCCGTGACAGTGCCGGCCGTAGCCTCCACGCCGTGATCCTCGTCGATGCTCAGGGCCTGGCAGCGTCGAGACCCAACCGCCCGCTGTTCGCCGAGGTCTCGATCACCGTCGAGGATGGCGACCGGATCGGTGTCGTCGGGTTGAACGGCAGTGGCAAGACGACGCTGCTGCGGATCATCAGCGGCGAGATCGAGCCGGAGGCAGGTGTCGTGCGGCGCGGCCGGGGTGCGCGCATCGGTGTCCTCGCCCAGCTGCCGGTGCTGCCCGAGGGCTCCGTTCGCGACGCGGTCGGACACGAGTGGCGCGGTGAGGCGATGCTCCACCGGTTGGGCATGGCCGAGTTGATCGATGCGCCCACCGATCAACTGTCCGGTGGCCAGCGCAAGCGGGTGGCGCTCGCCGCCCTGCTCGTCCAGGAGTGGGAGGCGTTGATCCTCGACGAGCCGACCAACCACCTCGACCTCGACGCGATCGCATACCTCGAAGAGTGGCTCGCGGCCTACACCGGTGGCCTCCTGCTCGTCACCCACGACCGTCACGTGCTCGACCGGGTCACCACGAAGGTCCTCGAGCTCGACCGCGGTCACGCCTACCTCCACCAACCGACGGGCTGGCACGCCGGATCGGGCTATGCGGCGTACCTCGCCGCACGGATCGAGCGAGAAGAACAGGCGGCCACCAGCGAACAGGTCCGACGCAACCTCGCCCGCACGGAGCTGGCGTGGTTGCGGCGGGGCGCTCCCGCGCGTTCGACCAAGCCCAAAGCGCGGGTCGATGCTGCCAGGGCGCTCATCGACCAGCGGCCGCAGGCGGCGGCACGGGCGGGCGAGCTCGGCCTCTCGTTGGGCAGCCAACGACTCGGGTCGAAGGGTGTGGAGCTGCACGACGTGGCCTTCGCCTGGCCGGACGGAACTTCGGTGCTGTCGCCGTTCGAGCACTCGCTCGAGCCGGGGGACCGGCTCGGCATCGTCGGGCCGAACGGAGCCGGCAAGAGCACCCTGCTCGATCTGATCGACGGCCGTCTCGAACCGGTCTCGGGCACCATCGAGCGTGGGCGCACGGTGAAGATCGGCTACTACGACCAACTCGGCCGCGACCTCGACCTGACGCAGCGGGTGCGCGACGCCGTCGCGGGCGACAAGGGCGCTCCGTCGCTGGAGGACAACGCCCTGATGCGCCGGTTCTGGTTCGACGGTGACGCCCAGTTCGCCCCGATATCGACCCTGTCCGGCGGTGAGCGTCGCCGGCTGCAGCTGCTGTTGACCCTCATCGAGCAACCGAACGTCCTCCTCCTGGACGAGCCCACCAACGACCTCGATCTGGACACGCTGCGCGCACTCGAGGAGTTCCTCGACGACTGGCCCGGGATCGTCGTCGTCGTCAGTCACGACCGGGTATTCCTCGATCGGACGGTCACCGAGGTCCTCGCGCTCGACGGTGATGGAGGCGCGCGTGTGATCCGCGGTGGGGTGGCCGGGTGGCTGGCCGAACGTGCCGAGCAGGCTGCTCGACCCGCTCCGATGCGCGCCGCGGCTCAAGCGCCTGCGGCCGCAAAGGCCGTTGCTGCCGCGCCGACACGCCGCGTGGGCGCGGTGTCGACGAAGAGCCCGAGCACGATCCGGCGCCAGCTCGGCGCGGCCGAGCGTGACCTCGCCACCGCCACCGTCGCAGCAGACGAGATCGCGGCGGCGCTCGCCGCGGTCGGCAACGATCACGCCGAGCTGACCCGGCTCAGCGATCGACTCGCGACGGCCCACGCCGCAGTCGGGGAAGCGGAAGAACGATGGCTCGCGTTGGCGGCCGATGCCGAGGAGCTCGGCCTCGACGTCTCGTGATCGGGGTCGTGGCCGGCAGCCCCCGGCGACGGCCTAGGCCAGGTCGGCGTCGTTGACGATCAGCGCACCGAGGAGATCGCCGACGGAGTGTCCGGCCTCGATCTCGTGGCGCAGTGGGCTCTCGACGTTGATCAGGTAGCGGTTGCGGCGGCCGACCTTGATGCGCTGGATGATGCCACCGCGTTCGAGATCTTCGACGATGCCGAAGACGGCACGCTCCGTGATGCCCACGCGCGCAGCGATGTCGCGCAGCCGTGTATCTGGGTCATCGGCGATGCAGAGCAGCACGTATCCGTGGTTGCTCAACAGCGTCCATTCCGTGCGGCTCCGCGTCCGAGTCGTGCTGACGGCGCTCGTGGCACCGTCTTGTGTCGTGATAGTCATCTCAGCAGCCCTCTGTTTGACTTTTGTACGGTCACACTATGGCACACCCCCTCGTTGCCGGAACCACTGTGCACGCAATGTTTACCGATAATGTGTCAAGCGTCACACACGAACCGGAAGCAGCTCACAGCAGGGCCTGCATGATCGCCACGTCGAGCCACTTGTTGAACTTCCGCCCGACCTCCCGCTCGATGCCCACGAGTTCGAACCCGCAGGACGCGTGCAGCGCACGACTGGCATCGCTCGGTCCCGAGATGCGTGCGAAGACGGCGTGGAAACCCGAGACGCGGGCGACGTGGAGCAGTTCGTTGACGATCATCTTGCCGATCCCTCGACCCTGCTGGTCCCCTCCGACGTAGACGGAGTCCTCGACGCTGGTCCGATATGCAGCGCGCTCCTTGTACGGCGACAGTGACCCGAAGCCGACCACGGTGGGGCCGTCGACGGCCACGAGCGCGGCAAAAGCGCCGGAACGTTCGGCGATCCAGCGCTGCTGATCCTCCAACGTGCGCGGCACCAGGTCGAAGGTGGCGAAGCTGTGCAGCACCTCGTGGTTGTAGATCGCGCGGATCGCCTCGGCATCGGCGACGGTGGCGAGGCGGAGCTCGGGTCTGGTGCGAGGGGCAGCAAGGTCGGCCACGTCCTGAAACCTAGCGGCAGAGCCGTTGGACCGAGCGGCAGATCGCGCCGATCTGGGTCCACCACGGTGCCCTCCAAATCGGGCAGAATCACGTGGTCGTCAGACCGACCTGCCGCTATGCTCGCTCGTCGGTTCTCGCGATCTTGTCGCGCGCCCGGCCCTCTTAGCTCAGTAGGTAGAGCAACGCCATGGTAAGGCGTAGGTCGTCGGTTCGACTCCGACAGAGGGCTCGACCAAGC
>JAOBWQ010000304.1 GCA_025463425.1 Ilumatobacteraceae bacterium
AGCAGCAGTCGACGCTCAAGCGCGATCTGCCGTGGTCGATCTTCTACGTCGGCAACTGGGGCCAGGTCGTCGGCAAGACTCCCTACTTCTCGCCGGTCGATCCGTCGCTGCTGCGCCACCTCTGGTCATTGGCGGTCGAGGAGCAGTGGTACCTGATCTGGCCCGTGGGGTTCGTGCTCGCGATGAGCTTCGGCACCAGACGTCTCCGCAGCCGCGGCGTTGCCTTCGTCGGCGTGTCCGTTGCATTGATGGTGCTGATGCACGCGCTGCACCACCACGTCTCCGACAACACCCTCTACCTCAGCACGTTCACCCGCGCCAGCGGCTTGCTGCTCGGTGCCGGGTGCGCCTTCGTGTGGCGGCCGTGGCGTTCGGCGAAGCCGTCGAAGATGCAGGGTCGCAGGCTCGACCCGATCGGTGCCGGCGCGTTGACGCTGCTCGTCTGCATCATGTCGGTGTCTGCGTTGCAGGCCGGCTACGTCTACCAGTGGCTGCTGCCGGTGGTGTCGGTGCTGGCGATGGTGGTGGTCGGGGCCGTCGTTCACCCGACGGCCAACGGACTGCGCGCGATCCTCGGCTGGAAGCCGCTCGTCGAGATCGGCCGGCGCTCCTACGGGCTGTACCTCTGGCACTGGCCGATCTTCGTGATCGGCCATGTGTACCACTCCGGCAGCGCGCCCGAGTTCGTGGTCGCGATGGTGGTCACGGCGGTCGTTTCAGAGGCCTGCTACCGGTACATCGAGACGCCGGTGCGCAAGGGCGTGCTCGGCTCGTGGCTCCACCAGCAGCGCGAGGCGATCGGCGCCGAGCGCGCCCGCCGTTCGCGGATTACCACGCTCAGCTCTGCCAGCGCGGTGATCGTCATCGTCGCGCTGTTGGCGTTCTACGTGAACGTGAAGCACTTCGATGCGGCAGTGGGCGGAGGCGATGCTGCGTTCCAGCTCGATCCTGCGCTGGCCGCTGGCGCTGCCACCGCGACGACCACGCTCGGCGCGACTGCGACGATCCCGTCCGCGGTGACAGGTGCCCCCGGAGTGACAGTCGGCCCGGGGGTGACAGCGTTGCCGGGTGTGACGTCGCCGACGGTCGCAGGTGTCCCCGTGGTCGACCCGTCGGCCACCACGATCGCGCCGGCCACCATCACCACCACGGCCACGCTGCCCCGTCGGGTCGTGGTCGTCGGTGACTCCCAGGCCCACGCTCTTGCCGTGAACCTGCCCGACGGCATCGGCAGCACGTTCACCATCAGCGACGGCGCCGTCGACGGCTGCGGCGTGTACGACACGGGCGCGGTGGTCACCCAACGCAAGGGCTTCACCCGCACGTTCGACTCCTGCGCCGGATGGGCGGCGAAGTGGGGCGCGTCGGCCGCCTCGGCGCATGCTCAGGTCGCACTCGTCGTGCTCGGCGCATGGGACGTGTTCGACCTCAAGCTGCCGGACCGCACGTTGACGTTCGAGTCACCCGAAGCCGATGCGTACTACCTCGCCCATCTGCAGCAGGGGATCGATGCGCTGAAGGCCACCGGTACCAAGGTGGCGTTGCTCGAGGTCGCGTGCATGCGGCCCCAGGACGTCAAGGGCGCCGCCGTGCCGGCACTGCCCGAGCGCGGTGCCGACTTCCGCACCCATCACATCAACGTCCTGCTCCAGCAGGCTGCGGCTGCCGATCCGGCGAACGTCACGTTCGTCACCGGGCCGACCCAGTGGTGCCACGATCCGGTGATCAGCAAGGACCTCGGCTACCGCTGGGACGGCGTGCACGTCTACAGGCCTGGAGCGAACCTGATCTACGAAACGATCGCGCCCGCCCTGCTGCAGATCCCCGTCCCGGCGTCGTAGCTCGCCCGGCCGACGCTGTCATCACATGTCGCCGGAGCGGCGACGTGTGACGCCAGCGAACAGCGCTCAGTCGCTGTTGTCGGCGGTGCAGGCCGCGTCGCCGCACACGTTGATGAGCATGTCCTCGAACAAGAACGCGGCCTTCTGCTTGCGCACGTCGGGGTCGGCGCGGGGATCCTCGTGCGGGTCGCGGCCGGTCGACGGCGGTAGGGCCTCCAACGGGATCGGGTCGCTGCCGCTGTCCCAGATCGACACGCCGGAACCGGTGCTCGGGTAGACGGTCGGTTGGAGGCCCCAGCCGAGATCGGCGTCGTCGCTGCGACCCGGCGCGGTGACGGGCTCGTTGATCGTGACGCCCATCGTGCGGGCGGCCACCATGCCGGCCAGCTCGCTGACCTGCCAGTCGCCGAACGCCACGTCGAGCAGCACGGTCTTGGCCTTGGTGCCCTCGTAAGGGTTGGCGGTCACGTGCTGCGCGTAACCGCCACCCTCACCGCGATCCCAGAGCATCTGCAGCAGGTTGACGTCGATCATCCGGTCGAGGTCGTTCGGGTAGGCCGGCTCGAACACCGCCTCGTACTTGGCGAAGTCGACGCTGCGCGGCAGGAGCAGGCTGTAGTTGATGCCGGGCACGCCGAACACGGCCCGCTCGATGTCGGGCGACACGGCGGCCAGCATGATGCCCATGATCCCGCCCTGGCTGTTCCCGTCGTAGTCGAGGTGGCTCGTGTCGATCAGCGGCGCGCCGTCGGCGCGGCGGAAGACGTCGAGCGTCGACAACCCGTCCTCGCGCGTCATCAGCCGACCGAGGTAGATCTGGTTGAGCACGCCCTGCTGCAGGCGGTCGGCGACGGTGGGGAAGTTGCTGATCTCGCCCAGCGTCGCGGCGGCGTTCGGCACGTCGTCGGCGCTCATCCCCGCCCACTTGGTCGCGCAGAACACCACGTTCGACTCGTTCGCGAACGCGCGGACGTTGCCGGCATCGATCTCGGTCTCCTCGCCGAGCAGACCGTGGCCGTACTCGACGAGGTGCGCCGGATCGGTCGCTGCCTCCGTCGCGGTCGAGATGTTGCAAACGAAACCAACCTGCACGGTTCCGTTCTGCACGGGCAGCGCATCGAGGTTGTCCGGATCGTCTCCGCCGGCGCTGGTGTAGTTGAACCGGTTGCCCGGGCTGCCGTCGCCGGTCAAGAAGTTCGGCACAGTGAAGGTGCCGACGATCTGCTGGGCGATGTTGTCGTCGGTGCCTGCCGTGACCGAAGTGACCGCGAACTTCGGTGCGCTGTCCCCAAGGGCCTGCAGCGCCTGATCGCGGATGCTCAGCATGCGCTCGCTGAGGTTGCGCTCACTGGCCACCGTGAAGTCCCACGCGAGGTAGAGGCTGTCGCGGTCGACGCCGGCCTTGGACAGTGAGGCGAAGGTGGCCTCCATCGTCGGGCGGCGGGCGTCGAGAGGATCACTGCTGAGTCGATCCCGGTAGGCGCGGAACACGACGCCCGGCTCGATGTCCGTGCCGGACGAGTCCTTCATCCCGCGCAGGGCGACGACGAAGTGATGGCCCTCGGCGAGTGCGATCGCTGGATGGATGATCGTCGCCTGATCAGCCGGGTCGGTGGCCTTCGCGTCCAGCTCGGCCCAGAGCGGCACGCGCTTGCCGGTGTCGGTGTCGATCAGCACGACCGTCGCTTCGTCGGCCAGTGAGGATTGCAGGTCCTTCCACGACGGCAGCTTCGACTGGGTGACATCGATCCCCGGCACGTAGGCCATGAGGCTGCTGTTCGGGCTGAAGCCGTCGTTGCGGTTCCATTCGGTGAGGTCGATCGTGACGGCCTTGTCGTTCGCGCCGGCCGCGCCCTCGGGCATCGCCACGCGAAGTCCCGTGTCGGTGGCGGCATCGGGCTGAGTGTAGGCGTTGCTCGGGAACGGCAGGAGGCACGCCTTGCCGTCGAGCGGATCGCAACCGATTGCACTTGCACCGATCGCAGTCGACAGCTCGGCCGCGGTCGCGGTGTCGGGCTCGGTCAGCGAGCTGTCCGGCGGGGCGGTCTCCGCAGGCGTGGTGTCCGTCGTGGCGGTGTCGCTTGCTGCAGTCGCCGTGTCGGTCGGCGCCGTGTCGGTGGCAACGGGTCCGTCCGTGGCCGCAGTCGTGTCCGCTGCGGTGGTCGGCGGTGCTGTCGAGCTCGACGGCGATGTCGTTGCGGCCGACTTGCTGTCGCTCGAGCACGCAGCACCGAGCATCGATCCGACCAGCAACAGCCCCGCGATGGAGCGGCGCGCGCGTGACGACGTGTTCATCTGTTCCCCCAGAATTCTTTCGACCCGCAGCCACTCTGGCATCGACCGTGCCCTCGCGGCTGGTTGGACTGTCACCGCCACGTGACGATTTCTCGTATTTCGGTGTTGTTTCGGGTGGTTACTCCGCGGTAACTTAGCGCCATGGCCGAATTCTCGCTCACGCTCAACGACGACCAGTTGCAGATCCAGTCATGGGTCCACGAGTTCGCTGCCGAGGTCATCCGCCCGGCCGCGCACGAGTGGGACGAACGTGAAGAGTTCCCGTGGCCCGTCGTCCAGGAGGCCGCCAAGAACGGTCTGTACGGCATCGACTTCTTGATGAACGCGATCAGCGACAACAGCGGGCTCACCCTGCCCGTCGCCGTCGAGGAGATCTTCTGGGGCGACGCCGGCATCGGCATGGCCATCATGGGCACCGCCCTGGCCGCCGCCGGCATCAGCGGCAACGGCACGCCCGAGCAGGTGATGGAGTGGATCCCGCAGTGCTACGGCACGCCCGACGACGTCAAGCTCGGCGCGTTCTGCGTCAGCGAGCCCGACGCCGGCAGCGACGTCTCGTCGCTGCGCACCCGTGCCGTGTACGACCAGGCCACCGATGAGTGGGTGCTCAACGGCACCAAGGCGTGGATCACCAACGGCGGCATCGCCGATGTCCACGTGGTGGTCGCTGCGGTCGAGCCCGACCTCAAGGGTCGCGGACAGGCCAGCTTCGTCGTCCCGCCCGGCACCAAGGGCCTCAGCCAGGGTCAGAAGTACAAGAAGCACGGCATCCGTGCCTCGCACACGGCCGAGGTCGTGCTGGACGACGTCCGCATCCCCGGTCGCCTGCTGCTCGGCGGCAAGGAGAAGCTCGACGCCAAG
>JAOBWQ010000669.1 GCA_025463425.1 Ilumatobacteraceae bacterium
CGCGAAATCGGCATTTTCTTCCCGAATCTGTAACATCGGCGCACCAGCTAGCATGGTGCGATTCGCCGCCACAGCTTCTCGAAGGGCTCAGCATGGCACGCAACAACCCGCTAGCCCTCGGTCGTGATCTCGCGATCGATCTCGGCACGGCCAACACCCTCATCTACGCCCGTGGGCAGGGGATCGTCCTCAACGAACCGTCCGTCGTCGCGCTCAACGTGAACGACGGCCGACCTGTCGCGGTCGGCCTCGAAGCCAAGCGGATGCTGGGGCGCACGCCCGGCCACATCAAGGTCGTCCGCCCGCTCAAAGACGGCGTCATCGCCGACTTCGACGTGTGCGAGAAGATGCTCCGCTACTTCATCCAGAAGGTCCATGCCAGCAAGTGGAGCAAGCCGCGGATGGTCATCTGCGTCCCGTCGGGCATCACCGGTGTCGAGCAGCGCGCCGTGCAGGACGCGGCCGAGTTCGCAGGCGCGCGCAAGCCGGTGCACATCATCGAAGAGCCGATGGCTGCAGCCATCGGCGCGGATCTGCCGGTGCACGAGCCGAGCGGCAACATGATCGTCGACATCGGCGGCGGCACCACCGAAGTCGCCGTCATCTCCCTCGGCGGCATCGTCACCGCGCAGTCGGTGCGCGTGGCCGGCGACGAGCTCGACGACGCGATCCTGCAGTTCCTGAAGAAGGAGTTCTCCCTCGCGGTCGGAGAGCGCACCGCCGAAGAGATCAAGCTCCACATGGGTTCGGCGTGGCCGCTCGACGAAGAGCTCACGGCCGACATCCGCGGCCGCGACCTGATCAGCGGGCTCCCGCGCACCCTCGAAGTCACCACCGAGCAGATCCGCGAAGCCATCGCGGAGCCCGTTGCTGCCATTGTTGACGCCGTGAAGACCACGCTCGACAAAACCCCACCCGAGCTCGCCGCCGACATCATGCAACAGGGCATCACCATCACCGGTGGTGGCGCGTTGCTGGCCGGCCTCGACCAACGTCTGTCCCACGAGACAGGTATGCCCATCCACATCGCTGCCGAGCCGCTGTACAGCGTCGTCATCGGGTCCGGGCGGGCCCTGGAGAACATCGACGCCATGCGCGGTCTGCTGTCCCAGGGTGGCGACGACTAGTCGCCCCAATCCCTTTTCCTCGTGGCTGTCTATTCCGTCAATCGCCGCCGCGCGATCATCCTCCTGATCCTCTCCTCGGTTCTGCTGCTGACCCTGGACCTGCGCGGCAACCCGCTGATCGACCGCACCCGTTCGGCGTTCGCCACGGTGCTGTCGCCGTTCGAGACCGCGGCGCGAGTGATCGCCAACCCGATCCGAAACGCCTGGCACGGTGCCACCGACTACGACCGGCTGAAGAAGGAGAACGACGCGCTGCGTGACCAGGTCGCGCAGCAGCGGGGCAACGATCTCGCTGCACGCGCGGTGGTCGGCGACTACCAGGAACTGCTCACCCTGCAGGGCTTGACGGCTGCGTACCCGAGCGTCACTGCTCGCGTGGTCGGCGGTGCGCCGGGCAACTTCGAGCAGACGGTCGAGATCGACCGCGGCGGCACCGATGGCATCCAGGTCGGCATGGCCGTCGTCAACAAGGGTGGCCTCATCGGCAAGATCACCAAGGTCTATGACGACCGCGCCGTTGTCCGCCTCGTCACCGATGCCGACTACGCGATCGAATGCAAGGTCTCCGGAACCGACGCCGGCACTGCCGGCGGCGCGACGGCGGCCGGCGGAACGACGTCGGACGGCACGAGCACCACGACGGCCGACACCACACCCAGCGGCGAGAAGGTCAGCGACCTCTCGACCACCACCACCGAGGTGCCGACCACCACCGCTGTGCCCGTCACTGCGCCCGACGGCACGCCGATCACCGGCATCGACACCCCGACCACGCAGTTCGGTGACACCACCACGACGACCCCGACCAACACCACCACCACGGTGCCGGCCACGACCACCACCGTGCCCTTCCTCGTGACGCGGGAGACCGGTGGCTGTGTCGGGCGCGGCTTCGGCAACCTGCCGGCGATGCAATACGTCACCGAGAACCCCTCGTTCGGCACGATCGACATCGGTGACGTGATCAGCACGACCGGCGGCTCGACCAGCCTGGCGCCGCCCGACATCGTCATCGGCGAGGTCATCAACAAGGTGCAGCGCGCGGGGTCGTCCGGTCCGCTGCTGGAGATCAAGCTCGGCGCCGACCTCGACCACCTGAACTTCGTGCGGATCGTGCTCTACGTGCCGCCCAGCGAAGTGCCCGGCGCCGGCTGACGTGGAGCGGCTCTTCCGCCGGCCGATCCTGCGCACCGTTCCGGTCGGCTTCATCCTCATCGCCGTGCAGCGCACGGTGTTCGAGAACCTGCATCCGTTCGGCGTCGTGATCCAGCTCGTGCTCGCGCTGTGCGTCGCCGCGGCGATCCCCGGCGGAGCCGAGCGGGGTGCGTGGATCGGCTTCGTGCTCGGCGTGATGTTCGATCTCGGCAATGGCTTCCCCCTCGGCCAGCACGGCCTCGCCTACGGGATCGCCGGATTCGTGGCCGGGTTGGTCAACGCCGTCGCTGTCGACCCGCACTGGTGGCTCAAGCTGATCTTCGTCGCGCTTGGCGGCGCAGTGGGCGAGTTCGCGGTCCCGGTCATCCAGACCTTCACGAGCGACGTCGGTTGGCAGGGCCAACGGCTGGGCCGGATCCTGCCGGTGATCGCGATCTCGTGCGCTCTCGGCTCGTTCGTGTTGACCCCGCTCGGCCGATGGTGCCTGGCGGTCCGCAAGAAGACGTGGAAGCCGCGCCATGAGTGACCTCGTGTCGGCGTTCGCTGCGTGCGCGTCGACGTCCCGCCCGCGCCATCTCGGCGCGCCCGACCGACCACAATGTGGCCATGGCTGTTGACAAACGTGCCGCCCGTTTGGGCGCGCTCGCTCTCGTCTCGGTGATCCTCCTCGGAGCTGTCGGCACCCGTCTCTGGTTCCTGCAGACGGTGGAACGACAGTCGCTCCAGGCCAAGGTCAACAACGGCCAGACGCGCACCCAGCAGCTGCTGCCCGAGCGTGGACGGATCTTCGATGTGTGGGGCCGCATCCTGGCCGACAACCGCCGGATCCTGACAGTCACCGTCGACCGATCCGTGATCCGTCGCGACGTCAACCGCAAGGACCTGTTCACCCGGCTGTCCGGCATCTTGAACGTGACGGTCGAGGACATGGAGAAGCGGTACGACGACAACCGCTACAGCAACTTCTTGCCGCTGCCGGTCGCGGAGGACGTTGCCGAGACCACCGTGGTCGAGCTGGAGAGCCGAAGTGAGGACTTCCCCGGTGTGCGCGGCGAGGAGGACTGGGTGCGGGTGTACGCGTACGCGCCACTGGCCAGCCACGTCATCGGCTAGATGGGCCTGATCCTCGCC
>JAOBWQ010000001.1 GCA_025463425.1 Ilumatobacteraceae bacterium
GGGGTCCGCCATAGGGATCGAGCAGCACCGGCAGCGGTCCGTCGATGGCGCCGTGGGGGAGCAGCACGGCGACGGCGAGGTCGTCGTCGCCGACGCGGTGGATCGTGACGTTCGGCTCGACCAGCGGCGTCTGCGCGTTGGAGGTGATCACCGTCTCGCCGAATCGCGTCACCGCGCCGTGCTCGTCGAGGGTGCTCGAGCGCAGCACCGTCAGCCCACCGCCGACGGACGCGGTGTGGACGCCGGCGGTGTCGGCCGTCAGCGATCGGCAGGACGGACCGTCGGGATCGTCGGTGTCGCACTGCCACACGTGTTGCACCGTCGGGTCGTCGAGCGGGTTGGCGAGGAACGTCACCGTGCCGTCGCCGACGGCGATGACCGATCGCACCTGCACGTCGCTGGGCGAGACGGCCGTGTCGCCGATCAGCAGGCGTCGCGCGCCGGCGCGATCGGCCGCGACGACGAGGCGACCGTCGGCCAGCATGTCCGGCGTACCGACGACGAGCTCGACCCACTGGTCGTCGTGATCGTCGAAGATCACCGTCGTGTCGCCCGTGACGGGGTCAGCGGAGAGCACGAGGAGATCGGTCTGGTCGCGGGACTGCACGGTCAGCAGCAGCCGATCGGCGTCGGCCCACACCACGTTGGCGAGGTAGGGAAACGCATCGGCGTCCCACTGCACGTCGACCACCGAGCCGTCGAGCGAGACGACGTGCAGCGAGACCGTTGCGTTGTCCGTTCCGGCGGCGGGGTAGCGGTGCTCGGTCGGCACGACGTTCGGGTGGGCGGGATCGCCGATGTACCACGTCGCGATCGGTGAGCTGTCGCTGCGCTCGACCGCGATGGTGGTGCCGTCCGGCGACCACCAGTACCCGCGCTGGCGGCGCATCTCCTCGGCGGCGATGAACTCAGCGCTGCCCCACGTGATGGAGCCCTCGCTGCCTTCCGCCTCGGGCTCGCCAATCAGCTCCCAGCTCGTGCCGTCAAGCTCGCCGATCCGCAGCGCGCCGCCGCTGACGTAGGCGACCCGTGCGGCGAGCGGGTCGGGCCGTGGGTCGAACACCGGTCCATCGACGGCGAGCTCGCGCGCGGTGCCGGAGACGAGACCTGCGACGAACAGCCGCCCGGCGAGCGCGAACGACGTCACGGTGACCGCGGCATCGGTGGCGTACGCCACCACGCCACCGGCGCCCTCGCGGGCTCGCTCGCGCCGGGCCTTCTCCTCGGCGGGCAGCTCGGTGTCGTCACCCTCGGCCAGGAGCGTGCGCGGGTCGGCGACGAGGCGCTCGGTGCCGGTCCCGACGTCCAGCACCCAGAGGCAGTTGACGGGATCGTCCCCAGCTGCGCTGCGGCAGAAGACGACGCGCTTGCCGTCGGGGGAGACGGTCACGTTGCGCGGCTCGCCCAGCGTGAGCCGTTGCGTGCGTGCGTACTGCCGAGGAAACGTGAGGTCGCTCATCGTCGGAAACCGTACTGGCCCGCCGACACCGTGGGCCCAGGTCGGCGCTGTCGGCCTACCTTGGCCGGAAACCACGCACAGAAACGGGGGCGATGTTACGGATGCGTGCGGCTGCGGCGGCCAGCCTCACGCGGCGGTCATCCCGGCGTAGTGGAGGTTTTGCGGTGCACCCGGGTGCACGGGAAACCCTCCGGCGGCGAATCGGGTCGCGAAGTGGAGGGTTTGTGATGCACCCGGGCGCGTTCGAAACCCTCCGGTACGGGGTGAGGGCCAGACGCGAAGGTGCGGCTGGCCGCCGCACCTGCAATTTCCACAGCATCGCCCCCTTCGTTGCGGGGGTTTCGCGATGCGATCAGGCCGGCTTGACGAGGATCTTGGCGTGAGCCTCGGGATTGGCGAGATCGCTGAAGGCCTGCGGGACGCCGTCGATGGCGACGGTACCGGTGATCCACGGCGCGAGGTCGACGCGCTGGTCGGCGATCGCGTTCAGCGCGTAGTTGAACTCGCCCGGCTCGTAACCGAGGACGAACTGCAGGTTCAGCTCGCGTCCGATCCCGAGCATCGGATAGATGTGGTCCTGCTGCATGCAGGCACCGACGACGAGGATCCGTGTGTTGCGCGGCGCGACCCGCATCGCCTCGTTGATCATTCCCGGCACGCCGACGGCTTCGAAGATGACGAGCTGACGGATGCCGTCGGCGGTGCGCCACGCCTCGATCGCCGACGTCACCTTCGGATTGACCACGACATCGGCGCCGAGCAACTCGGCGAGGGCGCGACGCTTCGGCGAGAAGTCGGCCGCGATGACAGGGCCGATTCCGCGCAGCTTGAGCTCGGCGACGCACGCCAGGCCGACCGGCCCGAGACCCATCACGATCGCCGACTCACCGGTGACGATCTTGCTCTTCGCAACGGCGTGCACGCCGACCGCCAGCGGTTCGGTCAGGGCGGCCAGGTCGACCGGCAGACCGGTCGGCACCTTGACGGCGAGCATCTCGTTGAGGACCATCAGCTCGGCGTAGCCGCCCGGGTAGCGGTTGCTGAAGCCGATCCCGTGGAGACCGCCCGCATCGAACGCCACCGGCATCGACACGATCACGTCGCCGACGGTGAGGTTGGCGACGTCCGGACCGACGTCGACGACCTCACAGCAGAACTCATGGCCCATGACCATGTCGTGCTCCGGCACGAACATCTGCATCCCCATGGGGTCCTCGGGCACTCCGTCGTTCAGCTGCGCGCTGAGCTCGCGCTGCTCCCGGCCGTGGGCCAGCAGGTGAAGGTCGCTGCCGCAGATCCCGCACGCGAGAACTTTGGTGAGCACCTGGCCCGAGCCCGGTGTGGGTTCGGCGATGTCGTCGACCCGGAGCTGCCAATCACGAACCACGGCTGCGCGCATGGGCGCATCGTACGCACCTGGTCAGTGGCTGAACGACGCGATCGCCTGCACGACGACGTCGAACGCTGCGTCGGCGTCGAGCCCGATCTGCACGGCACAGTTCGGGTCGAGACGCTCGCGCAACCCGCGCTCGTCGATCACCGTCATGCCGCGGGTCAGGTTTCCGGAGGTCTCCACCGCGACGCGGCGTTGCCGCCGCTCGAACAGGTGCGGATGGGTGAGGGCCAGCACCGCACACGGGTCGTGCACCGGTGCACCGGTGAGATCGTCGCTGCGCTGCACGTAGGTGCCACTGAAGAACACGAAGAGGTCGGCCAACACGCTTGCCAGCCGGCCGGGGAGGGCGCGCACGAGGTCGATCCGCGCAGGGGTGGCCTGGAACTGGTGGGTCAGGTCGAGCCCGCTCATGATCAGCGGACCGCCGAAGTCGTAGACGATCGCAGCGGCCTCGGGATCGGCCCAGATGTTGAACTCCGCAGCCGCGGTGCGGTTGCCGAACGAGCCACCACCCATCAGTGAGATGCCGCCGAGCCGGCCGGCGAGGTCGTTCGCGCCGCGCAGCGCGAGCGCGACGTTCGTCATCGGGCCGGTGGCCACCAGCCACGTGCCCTCGGTGGCACGGCAGGTCTCGATGATGAACTCGACCGCGTCGGCGCTCGTCACGTCGCGGGTCGGCTCGGGGAGATCGGCGCCGTCGATGCCGCTCTCACCGTGCACGTAGTCGGCGTGCACGGGCTCGGCCAACAGTGGCCGGCTCGCACCGCTGTGCACCGGCGTGTCGGCGAGACCGAGGAGATCGGCGATGATCAGCGCGTTGCGCGTCGTCAGCTCCAGCGGAGCGTTGCCTGCGACGGTGGTGATCCCGAGCAGGTCGGCATGCGCTGCGGCCACCACGATCGCGATCGCGTCGTCGTGCCCAGGATCGCAGTCGAGGATGATCGGGAGACGGGTCGAATCGCTCGTATGCCCCACATGATGCCGGGCCCACCCGCCTCACACGCCTCACACGCGCCCAACCACCCCACTTCCGCACAACTTCCGCTCTGCGGGGCCGAAGGTTGCAGAGAACTAGGTGGGGAGGAGGGTGCCG
>JAOBWQ010000017.1 GCA_025463425.1 Ilumatobacteraceae bacterium
GTAGCCGTGTGACTGCAACGACCGGGTCAGCATCGCACCGATTGCATCGTCGTCCTCGACGACCACGATCCGGCGCATCACGTCGTCATCCGCCGGACGTCTTGCTGACGTAGTCCTGCCACACCGACTTCGAACCCGTGTGACCGGCCTGGATGATCGTGGTCACGGAAGCTGCCGCGCCGAGCACGGCCAACGAAGCGAGTGTGATGCGAAGGCCGCGGTGCCGAGACGACGATGACGATGACGACGTCGGCGGAGTGCCGACTGCGGCGGCATTCGTACGGGAGCGACGATCGAGGAACCACGGGATCAGAACGTAGGCGGCGAGGAGGAGGAAGAACAGCACAGCGACGAGTCGTGCAGTGTCGCCGAGGTCTGCGTGGTGTTGCCATCTGCTCGCCGCCTGCTGACCTTCGGGGAGGCCGAAGAGGGTGTCCATCGCCGGGCAACGTAGGAATGCCGCCTGTGCGCCACCTGTGAGTCGGCTGTGCGCGTTCGCAGAGGATGGTCACGGGGCCACCGACCGCGAGTGGATCGGGTTGACTACCCGTGTGAGCGAAGCACGACGGATCCTGGTTGTCGACGACGAGAGCTCCATCGTCGACGCGGTGGCGACCGCGCTGCGCTACGAGGGCTATGACGTCACCGAGGCGACCAACGGCCGCACCGGGCTGACGCTGGCGCAGAGCACCCGTCCCGACCTGATCGTGCTCGACGTGATGCTGCCCGACATCGACGGGTTCGGCATCGCCCGGCGGATCCGCGCCGACGGACTCACGATGCCGATCCTGTTCCTCACCGCCAAGGACTCCATCGACGACATGGTGCTGTGATTCAATGCGGGTGGCGACGTCTACGTCACCAAGCCGTTCTCACTGGCCGAGATCGTGCTGAGGGTGCGGGCGATCCTGCAGCGTTCGCTCGGCAGCGCGACCGCGTCGACGTCACGGCTGACGTTCTCCGACCTCGTCCTCGATCAGGACAGCCGCGAGGTGTGGAGGTCGGGAGTTCCGATCGAGATGACGGCCACCGAGTTCAACCTGCTCTGCTTCTTCATGCTCAACCCGCGACGCGTGCTGTCCAAGCCGCAGATCCTCGATCACGTGTGGCACTACGACTTCGACGGCGACACGAACATCCTCGAGACCTACATCAGCTACGTGCGCAAGAAGCTGAACGCGCTCGGCCCGCCGCTGATCCAGACCGTACGGCTCGTCGGCTACGTGCTGCGCGACACGGAGACCGAAGAGCCGTGACCTCGTTGCGCGCCCGCCTGGTGCTGTCGACCTGCGTTGTGGCGCTCGCGGCGTTGGGCGTCGCAGTCTTCGCGACGTACACGGCGTACACGTCGTCACAGCTGCGCGAGGTCGACGACACCCTGCAACGGATCCACGAACCGGTCGAGCAGCTCATCGCCCAGGGCGACGCCGACCTGAAGGCCGAGATCGAGCAGGTCGTGCCGGGCCTGTTCGTGGCCGTGATCTCGGCCGACGGCCGGACCGAGCTGACGATCCAGGCGCGGATCCCCGGTCACCTCCCGTTGCTCACCGACATCGATCACCTCAGCGTGCCCGATGAGCAGCTCGACTCCTATGTCGATCGGCCGGCGTTCTCGACCCGGCGCTCGACCGATGGCAGCACCGAGTTGCGCCTGCGCACGTCGCGGCTCAGCGACGGCACGGTGCTGGTGCTCGGCCAGTCGATGGAGGAGATCCTCGAATCGCGCCAGCACCTCTTGGTGATCGAGTCGATCGTCGCCGCGTTGGCCCTGGCTGTCGCCGCGATCCTCGGTTGGCTCCTCGTCCACGCCGGGCTCCGTCCGCTCCGCCAGGTCGAGGCCACGGCGCGGCAGATCGCCGACGGCGGCGACCTCGATGTCGAGGTGCCCGGGCACGGTCGCTCCACCGAGATCGGTCGCCTCGCGGGCGCGCTGAACACGATGCTCGAGCGGATCCGCCAGGCGTTCGCCGAACGGGACGCGAAGGAGCTCGCCCTGCAGACCTCCGAGCAGCGGATGCGCCAGTTCGTGGCCGATGTCTCGCACGAGCTGCGCACTCCGCTGGCCGCGGTGTCGGCGTACACCGAGCTGATCGATCGGGGAGCACGCGATCGCCCCGACGACCTCGCTCGGGCGCTGCGCGGGATCAGCCTCGAATCGGAACGGATGCGAGAGTTGGTCGAGGAGCTGCTCCTGCTGGCACACCTCGACGAGGGGCGCGCGCTGCAGCTGGCCACGGTCGATCTCGGCGAGGTCGTCGTCGAGGCGGTCGGCGCGGCACGCGCCGTGTCACGTGACTGGCCGATCCAAGTGCGCATGTCGGATCTCGTCCTCGTCGCCGGCGATGCGGGCCGACTGAGACAGATCCTCGACAACCTGCTCGCAAACGTCCGCACCCACACTCCGGCGGGCACCATCACCACGATCGAGCTCGCGACCGTGGGCGATCGTGGCGTGATGACCGTCAGCGATGATGGCCCGGGCATGCCGACCGACGCAGCCGAGCACGCCTTCGAGCGCTTCTACCGCGCGGACCCGTCGCGCTCACGCCGATCCGGTGGTGCCGGCCTGGGCATGGCGATCGTGCACGCGCTGGTGGTGGCTCACGATGGCCGGATCCAACTGCGCACGGCACCCGGCGAGGGCGTCGCGATCACGATCGAGCTCCCGCTGGCACGTCGACGGGTCTCCGCTGCAGGCGCGTCGTGAACCAGGTCTTCTGGTACACGACGCGGGCAACCGGTGTCGTTGCCACGGTCCTGGCTGTCGGTTCACTGATCCTCGGCCTGTTCTTCTCCGCCCGGAACACGGGTGCGAAGCGCACGGCGGCATGGTGGCTCGACCTGCACAACTACCTCGGCGGACTGGCGTTGGCGTTCACCGGCGCCCACATCCTGGCCTCGCTGCTCGATCCCGACTCGGGGATCGGGATCGTGCAGGCCGTCGTTCCGGGCACCGCGCACGCCACGGCGTGGGCGATGACCTGGGGCGTGCTCGCGACGTACACGTTCTGCATCGCGGTGTTCACGAGCTGGCCCAAGCGTCGCTTCTCGCGCCGGGTCTGGCGTTGGCTCCACCTCACGTCGGTGGCGGGCGTCGCGTTCGGTGGCGTCCACGCCTACCAGTTGGGCACGGACGCCACCACCACCACGTTCGAGATCGGGCTCCTCGTCGGGGCCGCGTTCAGCATCTATGCCGTGGCACTCCGGGTCATCTCCGCGATTTCGCGCGCAATGAGCCGCTGACCGTTCACAGGTGGCTCAAACCTCGCGCTGAGCAGATCCTGAGGGTGGCATGGTCTGCTGTTGACATGCCCCCATCCACCGAGCGTTCGCGGATCGACGATCCGCTCCTGGCGCGTTTGGAGAGCCTGTCGCAACGGCGCCCTCCGGCAGCTGCAACGCGGTCGACGATGCCGCCCCCGCCGCCTCCGACGGCATCCCGCACCCCACCCTCGCCTGCGCGGACGAAGCGACGTCATCCGGCGCGCAGCGCGCGGATCGGTGCGCTCGTCGTCAGCTGTGCGAGCACGGGCGGCCTCGGCTACCTGTTTGCCTCGACGAGTGGATCCGAAGCCGCTGCACCGGCGATCGCGGGCCTGCCGGCGCCACTTGCGACGACCGGAGTCGTCACCGCGCCGACGCAGCCGGCGACATCCGCGCCGGTCACCTCGGCGGCGACGACCGCGCCTGCGGCCGTTGATCCGGCGGCGACGACCGCCACGACCTCGGCCCCGGCTGCGCCGCCCACAACGGCCGCGGCGTCGGGCGTGTTCAACGGCAGCGTGATCGACACGCGGTACGGACCGATCGAGGTCCAGGTGCAGATCACCGATGGCAAGCTCTCCGAGGTGGCCGTGCTCGAGTACCCGAGCGACGATCGCAAGAGCCGGCGGATCAACGCCGAAGCGCTGCCCACGTTGCGCACCGAGGCGCTGACGGCCCAGGCGGCCACCGTCGACACCGTCTCCGGCGCGACGTACACGAGCAACGGCTACACCCAGTCACTGCAGTCAGCACTCGACACGGCCCGCGCCGCCGGCGTGACGGTGAGCGCATGAACGGGCTCCACGTCGAGCACGTGATGGGGATGGCGATCAAGCTCGACCTACGGGATGGCTCGCTGGACGCGGCCACCCTCGCGCCGGTGCTGGACTGGTTGCACCATGTCGACGCGACGTTCAGCACTTACAAGCACGACAGCGTGATCACCCGCCTGAGCCGTGGCGAGCTCGCCATCGACGATCTCGACGAGGAGACCGAGGGCGTCCTGGTGCGGTGCGTCGAGCTGACCGAGATCACCCGCGGGGCATTCGATGCCTTCGCGGTGCCTGCGCCGAACGGGACCCTGCTCGATCCGTCCGGATTCGTGAAGGGATGGTCCGTGCAGCGCGCGGCGGAGATGCTGGAGCGCAGCGGCGTCGTCGACTTCTGCATCAACGCCGGCGGCGACATCGTCGTGCGCGGCTCGTCGTCGGGCGATGGCGCGGGGCGATGGAGCGTCGGCATCCGTCATCCCGGCCATGTCGATCAGCTCGCCCTGGCCGTCGAGCTGGAGGGTCCGATGGCCATCGCCACGTCGGCCACGTACGAGCGCGGCGCGCACATCATCGATCCGGTGACCGGTCAGCCGACCATCGAGATCGCCAGCGCCACCGTGGTCGGTCCGGACCTCGGCACCGCAGACGCGTTCGCGACGGCCGTGTTCGTGATGGGCGTCGGCGGCCTCGACTGGATCGAGGATCAGGAGGCCTACAGCGCCTACGTCATCACCCACGACGGCCGCACGGCCTGGAGCAGTCGCTTTCCCCACCCGGCCCTCGCGAGCGCCACGTAGGTTGCACGGTTGATGCCGCCCGGTGATCCGCCCTTGGTCAGCGTCTACGAGCCGTTGCTCGGCACGGTGGTCGAGGTACGGGTGAACGGGGATCCGGAGGCCACCGAGGAGGCGGACCGAATGGTGCTCGAGGAGATCCGGCGGCTCGAGCGCGTGTTCAGCGTGTTCGACGAGAACAGTGAGCTCTGCCGCTGGCGGCGGGGTGACGACGTCGCCGTGTCCGAGGAACTGGCCGGCTTGCTGGAGCTCGCCCTGCAGTGGCAGCGAGTCAGCTGTGGGGCGTTCAACCCGGCTGCTGGTGCCCTGGCCAGTTGCTGGGCAGCTGCGGCCTCAGCCGGCCGACCACCACTGCGGGCCGATCTCGATCGCCTGGCCGCATCGATCCGTGAGCCACGGTACGACGTGGTCGGCGGCGTGCCCCGCCGGATCCGGGACTGCTCGGTGCTCGACTTCAATGCGATCGCGAAGGGCCACATCGTCGACCTCGCGGTGGCCCGGGCGTCGGTCGTGCCCGGCGTCGTCAGCCTCGTCGTGAACGCCGGAGGCGACCTCCTCCACTCGGGTGCCGGCTCGGTGCGGGTCGGCATCGAGAACCCGGCGACCCCGTACGACAACGCGCCGCCACTCGCAGTTGTGGAGATCGCCAACCGCGGGCTGGCCACCAGCGGATCCGCGCGGCGCGGCGTGCGGATCGGCGAGCAATGGTTCGGGCACGTCCTCGATCCGCGCACCGGGGACCCGGTCGAGCGGATCAGCTCGACCACCGTGATCGCCGCCGACGCGGCGACAGCGGATGTCGTCGCCACCGTCGTCGGCGTGCTCGACCCGCTGGAAGGGCTCGCCGTGGTCGACGCCCGCGTGGGTGTCGAGTGCCTCGTGGTCGAGAGCGACGGCGGCATCTGGCGCAGCGCCGGCTGGGACGCCTTCGAACGCCCTCAGCGCAGCGCGATGTAGATCAGCAGCAGCGTCACCAGCGTTGCGCCACCGCCGACGAGGAGGGCACTTCGCCGCCGCTTCTTCTGGAAGATCTGGATCCCCAGCCCGCTCAGCGCGACCACCACCAGGAACCCGCCGCTGACATCGATCACCCAGGCCCAGGACGAATCGGTGTCGCGGCCTTTGTGGATGTCGTTGATGACGGCGACGAAGCCCTGCTCCTGGACGGTGAGGGTGAACACGCCGCTCGGCACCTTGAACGTCAGGTCCGCCGCGTAGCCCGGAGCCTTGAAGCTGATCAGCCCGTCCGTCGTGGTGGCGCTGTAATCGCCGACGGCGCCCTTGACGTCGAAGTTGTTGCGCACGTACTCGGACACGTTCAAGAAGTCGACCGTGCCGTCCCGCTCCCAGCCCGCCGGAAGGGTGCCGGTGTGCACGGTGGTGGTCGGCCCGTCGCCGAAGGTCCAGTCGGGGTGGTTGAGCGTGATCCCGGTGACTCCGAAGAACAGCACGACGAGCAGGCTGATCATGCTCGTGTAGACGTGGATCCAGCGGACCCATCGAGCGGTCGCCTGCTTGCGCAGCTTGCCCGGCGTGGCGCGGTCCCGGTCGTTGAGCGCGTTCAGTCGCGCGGTGGTCTCCTCGTCGAGATCGGCTGGAGCGGGAGCGAGTTCCTCAGGCAACGAGCTGCACCGAGACGCCCGTCAGCTCACCATTGTCGGTGAGGGTGGTGGTCGACGCCGCGCCGTCGATGGCCACCGGTCCACGGACGAGCTCGTACGGACCCTTCTCGCGAGCTGCCTCGACACAGACGTAGTACTGGCCGAGCGCGACGGGCGCACCCGTTGCGTTGGTGCCGTCCCACATCACCGAGTAGGTCCCGGCCACCCGGGTCGCACTCGAGACCGTGTCATACGGATCGTTGCTGCCGGCGTTCTGGAAGGCAGTCTCGGTGGTGGCCCAGCGCTGCAGCTCGTTGAGGTAGCGGCTCTCGCGGTTCTTGTACCAGAGGCTGACGGTCTTGACCATCTCTCCGGACGAGTTCTCGATCCACACCGCGATGAACGGGCTGTGGACCTGCCCGCCGCCTGCGGCGGTGTACGTGAAACCGATCGTCATCTGGCCACCGGTCGGGAACGTTCCCGCCGCAGCGGCCGCCGAGGTCGTCGCCGTGCCCGCCGTGCCCGCCGTGGCCGTCGTGCCCGGCGTGGACGTCGGCGCCGAGGCGGACGTGTCGGCCGTCGATGCCGCAGTCGATGCAGCGGTGGTCGTCGCCGTCGATCCGTTCGCGGCCGCACTGGTCGAGTTGCTGTTCGCGAACGTCTGCTTGTCGTCGTTGGAGCACGCCAGACCGGGTGCGACGACCAGCGCTCCGAGCAGCAGCGAACGGGTCATGAAGGCCCGCCGCGAGACGTCTTCGAAACGAGAGTGGAAGCTGGACATCGGGGATCTCCTCGGGGGTGCGCGGCTCGCGGCGATGGAGTCTGGCCGCAGCAGATAAATGTCCCAGCAATCTGAGGTGAGAACTCAGTAAGGACGCCGGGCCCCTCAGTGGGCTCGGTGTCTCAGCGGCTCAGTGGCATTGGTCGATGTTGCCCGTAGCTGCGGCGAGGGTGAACGAGGCGTCGGCGACGATCACGCCGGGCGACTTCACATCGAGCTGCATCCAGCCGTCGGGGCCCTCGGTGAGGCAGGCGTGACCCGAGGTGATCTGGAACCACTTCGAGTAGCGGAAGCGGACGTTGGTGACACCGACCTTGGTCGCGTCGATCGTCAGGGTCTCGGTGCCGACATCGGTGATCGTCGCCCCGTTGTCGGCGAGTGGCTGCGCGTCGGTGACCCGGAAGACCTTCCACTGTGGCGTGGACCAGATCAGTTTGAGGTAGTCAGGCGCGGAGTCGATGACTTCCTCCTCGTTGTGCGAGGACAGCTGGACGCCCGAAAGCGGGAGGGCGACGAGGCTGACCGAGTTGCGCAGCAACCACGCGTGGAACGTGCTGGCGGAGAGGTGGTCGTAGAACTCGGGGTTCAGTTCGCGATCGAGCTGCACTTCCCACCCGCGCGCGATGTTGATCTCGAGTGCCAGCTGGTCGGCCTGCTGCAACGATTCCGTCGGCACGACCTCGACTCGTTGCACACCACCCGGCTGAGCGGTCACGAAGGCGGCGAGCGGCTCGTAGTACGTTGCCCGCGCAGACGCCGACGCGGGTTGCAATCCGAGCTTGACGTACGACCAGCCCCAGATCAGCATCACGGCGACGAACGTGGGCAGCAGTGTGCGGCGGAACTTGGTGAACGTCAGCACGGCCGCCGGTGCAGCGGCCAGCCAGGCGAGGCGGACGATGTTGCCGCCGAGGGGTGAGCGCACGAGGAACGCCCCGACGGCCACCACGGCGTAGACGATGACGAGCAGCCGCACGGTTGGCATCCGTCGACCGAACCAGCCGACGAAGCCCAGGCAGATGCCGAGCATGATGAAGCTGCCGCCGGGGAACGGGTACCAGCCACCCTCGGGGAAGGCAATCCCGATGATCGCCGGCGGGATCACGGCTGCACAGGCGACGTACGCGACGGAGCGGCGCGGGAAGGTGCGCGCCGCCCAGCACGCAGTCGCGACGATCGCCAAGGACAACGCGCCGACCGGGGACGACAGACCGCACAGCGCCGCCGTGGCGACTGCCCAGCCGGTGCGTCGGCGCTGCAGGCAGAGCACGGACAACGCCCCGAAGGCAACGGCTGGACCGAAGGTCAGTCGACCGCCCCAGAGGCTGAGCCCGCACCCGATGGAGAACAGCATGGTCGCGAGTGTCGGCGAATGGAAGGTGCTCGGCTTGTCTCCCTGGTGGCTGAGGATCGCTCCGAAGGCCCACGCCGCAACGAGCATCGAGATGATCGCGACGGGGACGACGCCCAGGACCGCGCCGAGCGCGGGTGAGACGAGTCCGTAGCCGGGCAGGGAGTGGCCGGCGAACCAGCGCAGGTTCCACACGTACGCGCCCTCGCCGAACAGGCGCGCGCGGAAATCGCCGCTCGAGAAGTCCTTCGACGACGGCCGGAACACGACGTACGCGATCGAGATCAGGATCGCAGGCGAGATGCCGGCGATGCGGCGCAACAGCGCGGACCGATCCGGTGCACGGTGGCGCGCTTCATCGGACGCCTGACCCGGTGCCCGATCATGTGTTGGTGACACGTCCGGTGGGCACATGTCCGACGTCGAGGCAGCAGACGCGCTTCGAGTTCGAACCTGTGGCATCGCGATGCGGATGGCTGCCTCCAATCGTTGCTCGGGAAGTGGATGTGATCGGCACGCCATGGGAGAGTGGATCCCGATTGCGTGCATTGCGTGGCCTCGATGTTGAGGAGAAAGCGTAGCCCCCGAAGGCCCGATGTCAGACGGTTCTGTCGACCGCCACGATGAAGTCGCGGAAGACGGCGGGCGGCTGCGGCGAGGTCATGCACCGCTGGGTGAGCAGGATGCCGATCCGCCCGCCGACCGCCGCTGTGCGCCACATCGTGCCCGTCCCACCGTCCCAGCCGTAGCCGTCGGCGAGGTCGTTGGCCCGACGTCGCGTCGCCGCGTCGGGAACCCGCATCCCGAAGCCCCAGCCGCCGCCGGCGAGGAACAGTTCGCCACTGGCGCGTTGCGCGGCGGTCAGGTGGTCGGTCGTCATCGACTCGGTCGATTGCTCCGTCAGCACGCGAACGGCGCCTGACCTTCCGCCGGCCGCGATCATCCGGGCGAACCCGAACAGGTCATCGACGGTGGACAGCAGGCCGGCCGCACCGTTCGCCATGGCCGGCGGTCCGTTCCACATGCTCTCCTGGTCTGCCGGGTCGAACAATGCCAGCTCGTCGGTCACCGGATCCGGCGCATAGCAGGTCGTCAACCTGGAGAGACCGCCCGCAGCAAGCTCGAACGAGGTGTCGACCATGCCCAGTGGCTCGAACAACCGGTCGCGCAGCACGTCGCCCAGCGCGCAGCCTGTGACGCGTTCGACGAGGACACCGAGCACTTGCCCGGACGTGTTGTACATCCACTCGTCGCCGGGCTGGTGCATCAGTGGCAGCGCGCCGAACGCGGCGATCCATTGATCGCCCGTGAGGCCCGAGGGCGGCCAGGGCATGCCGAGCGTGTCGAGGCGGGCATCGGTTGCGGCACGCATGATGGGGTACGCGTTCGGAGCTGCCATCACGTTGCCGAACCCGATCCGGTAGGTCAGTACGTCCTCGAGCGAGATCGGTCGGTTGGCAGGCACGGTGTCGTCGAGCTCGGCATCGATGCTGCGCAGAACGCGCTGGCCGGCCAGCTCGGGCAGCCAGCGCTCGATGGCGTCCCCCAGCTGCCAGGTGCCGTCGTCGACCATCGTCATCGCCGCGGCCGCGACGATCGGCTTGGTGAGCGACGCGATGCGGAAGATCGAATCACGGGTCATCGGCGCCTCGTCGTCGAGTGCCTTCGCGCCGAGCACCTCGACGTGCAGCGCGTCGCCTTCGGCGACGAGCGCCACCAACCCGGGCACGTTGCCCGAGTCGACGTGCGGGGCAAGAGCGTCGTGGAGGTGGGAGGCGACCATCGCTCCATGATGCTCGCTGGAGCGACGGGGCGCCCTGCGCGCCGGCCGCTTAGGGTGGCGAGGTGCAGAGCTCCGCTCCATGGGTGCGCCCCGTGCCGATGATCGGCGACGTCACGACGGCCCGTCAACGCGCGGACGATCCGTCGGGCTGGGCGTTCGACGCGTCGAGCAGAGATGCGCTGTCGTCGATCGTCGGCGCGCGCCGCGACATCCGCCGCTACCGGCCCGACCCCGTGGCGCCCGACCTCGTGCGCGAGGTCCTCGCCGCCGGCCATGCAGCGCCGTCCGTCGGCCACTCCCAGCCATGGCGGTTCATCACGGTCTCGGACCCGTCGACGCGCGACGCTGCCGCCGCGCTCGCCGACCGGGCCCGGCATCGTCAGGCCGCCGCGCTGGACGTCGTCGCGGGGCAGCACCTGCTCGATCTGCAGCTGGACGGCATCCGTGAGGCGCCGCTCGGGATCATCGTCTGCTGCGACCGTCGGGTCACGCCGGTCGGTGTGCTCGGCCGGGCCACCCTGCACGACGCGGACCTGTGGTCGTGTGCGTGCGCGATCCAGAACATGTGGCTCACTGCCCGCGCCGCGGGACTGGGCATGGGCTGGGTGACGCTCTTCGAACCCGAGGACCTGGTCGATCTGTTCGGTCTCCCCGATGGTGTCGTCTCACTCGGTTGGTTGTGCCTCGGCTACCCCGACGAGCGCCCACCCGAGCCCGGGCTCGTCCGCGCCGGCTGGTCGAGCCGTCTCGACCTGGACGACGTGACGATCGCCGAACATTGGCCGGACACGGAGCCGCTGCCGCCGCGCGATCGGGTCCGCGGTCCGGGTGCCGGCGACGTCGTCGCCACGCGCGACGACGCCGACTCCATCCTCACCCCGCCCGGCTCGCTCGGGCGGCTCGATCACGCCGTCGATCGCGTCATCGCGTGCTGCGGTCCCGGGGTCGCGTCGGGCACGCTCGTGCTCGTCGGCGGTGATCACCCCGTTGCCGACCTCGGCGTGACGGCCTACTCCCGGTCGGTGACCGCTGAGGTCATGGCCGCGGCGCGAGCCGGCGAGTCGATCGGTGTGGTGAGCGCGGCCACGGCTGGGTTGCGATCGATCGTGGTCGATGCCGGCGCCAGTGCGGGAAACCTCGTCGACAGCCCGGCGATGACGGTTGCGGAGGCGACCGAGCGGGTCGACGCAGGAGCAGTGGTCGGCGAGCGGGAGGCACGATCCGGGCTCGTCGTGCTCGGTGAGGTCGGGATCGGCAACACCACGGTTGCCGCAGCATTGGTCTGTGCGCTGCTCGATGCCGAGCCGAGCGATGTCGTCGGCCTCGGTGCAGGGATCGACTCGACGATGCTGGCGCGCAAGCGGGCGGTGGTCGCCGCTGCGCTGGCTCGTGCTCGCCCGGTGCTCGCAGCGTCCGGTGTCGGCGCGACGACGCACATGATCGCGGAGCTCGGTGGACCGGAGGTCGCGTTCCTCGCGGGGGTCATCACCGGTGTCGCACGCGCCGGCGGCGTCGTCGTGCTCGACGGCATGGTGACGGGCGCCGCCGCACT
>JAOBWQ010000049.1 GCA_025463425.1 Ilumatobacteraceae bacterium
GTCGAGTCCGGCACCGTCGAGGATGTCGAGGTCGGCAATGTCGTCGAGGTCGATGTCGAGTCCGGGACCGTCGACGTCGCCCCTGGCGTGGTCGATTCCGGAACCGTCGAGTCGGGCAACGTGGGCAGGGGTGTCGTCGTCGATGGTGTGGTGGTCGACGGTGTGGTCGTGGACGGTTCCGTCGTCGCGGGCGACGGGGCTTCACTCGACGTCGAGCCGAACCAGCCCTGCACGTCGACGACGACGTGGGTCGTTCCGCTTCGGTTGTAGATCGTGACGGCACCGCCCGCGCCGACCTTGGCGACGACGAGGTTCGACACCGTCGCACCACGCGCTGCGTTGATGTTGCTCGTGGTGTTCTGCGTGTCGCCGGTCGGGAACAGGTCCAAGTACGTCGCGGAGGAGCCTTCGGTCGCGACGACGTTCAGCACGACCGCGTCGACCCCGGCGGACGGCACGCCGCCGACCCCGGTGACGCGGACCGTGGTGGAGTCGTCCGGCCCGATCGGGCTCGCGCTGGTCCGCGTATCGAGCAGCCTCGATGCGTCCAGCCCGTGATACTCGCCAGGCACGGCGACGCCGCCGTCGTTGCTGCCGAACCATCCCTGGATGTCGACCACCACCTGTGTCGTGCCACTGTGGTTGTGGATCGCGACCTTGCCATCCGCGCCGACCTTGGCGAACACCAGGTTCGAGACCGTGGCGCCCAGCGCCGCGTTGACGTTGCTCGTCGTGTTCGGCTGCTCACCCGACGGGTGCAGGTCCAGGTACGTCGCCGACGTCCCTTCCGTTGCAACGACATCGAGGACGACGGCATCGACTCCAGTCGTCGGAACACCGGCCAGACCCGTGACCGCCAACTCCATCGTTTCGTCAGGCCCGATCGGGTTGCCCGAGACTCGTGTGTCGAGCAACCGCTCAGGGTTCACGCTGCGCAGCGTCGATGCCATCGAGTTCGAGTTGAGGTCGAGACTTCCGAACCAACCCTCGACGTCGACGACGACGTCGGTCGTGCCTGCCCAGTTGAACAGCGTGATCTTGCCGTTCGCTCCCACGGTCGTGATGACCAGGTTCGAGACCGTCTGGCCCTGCTCCGCATTCACATTGCTCGTCGCGGTTGCCGGGGCACCCGTTGGCCGGATGGTGAGGTACGTGCTGGACGACCCGTTGGTCGCGACGACATCGAGGACGACAGCCTCGACACCGGCTGTTGGCACGCCGGCCATGCCCGTTACGCGAAGGTCGAGGGTTCCTGTTGGGCCCAGAGCCTGGCCCGTCTCGCGAGTGTCGAGCAGCCGTACGGGGCTCAGCGCGTGGTACGCCCCATGCGATGCGGACGCAAGAGCGTCCTCGGACGGCGCCACGTTCGACTGGGCTTGCGGGGTCTCCGCCGGCCTGGCCACCGCCGTTGCCGCTCCGGTCGGCAGTCCTGCGAACAGCATCGTTCCCGCTGTCGCCAAGATCGCCCACCTGCGCGCCCGTCGCCCGCTCTGCCGATCGTCGTCCCGTGCCATCAGCTCTGCTCCCCTTCTGACGCCGAACGGCGCAGGAACTCGACGAGCTCTCCGAGGTCGCCGACGACGTGTCGCTCACCCGTCTCCACGTTCTCCGCCTGACCGACGATCTGTCCCGCGAGGAGACGATCGTTGACGAGGCGAAGGACGAACGAGACGGTCACGGGTCGCAAGGTACGAAACGGCCGTACCAGCGGCGTACCAGTCCCGATTCGCCGGGGCCTCTGACGGACGGTGCAACGGCCGTGTCAGACAGAAGGTGGTCGGACAGTTGTCCTGACCGTCTCGAATCTGAACGCGGGCTGCCCTCTACGGGAGCTGGAGCATGGCCTCGGCGACGTCGCCGATCGCAGCATCGGGGATCGCCGTCGCCGCGCCCTCGAGGACGAGCAGTCGAGCCCCTGGAATCGAACGTGCGATGGCTTCACCGTTTCCTACGGGGAAGAACGGGTCGCGGCGTCCGTGGATCACGAGCGTGGGGATCTCGATGTTCGGAAGGCGCTCGCGCCAACGTGGCGTGCAGTCGAGCTTGGAGAACACGAAGCCCAACTGGTTGGCCATCTGGATCGACTGTGTGGTGCCCGGCGTACGGTCCCACACGCGCCCGGCGACCGCACGCGCAACGACGGGGTCGTTGCCGAGGACCTCCGCGCCACGAGCGGCGAAGTCCGCCACCGCCTCACGGTCGGTCCAGTCGGGCAGCGCACGCGCGAACACCCGGCCCATGGTCGCATGGTCATGGTCCGGCAGATCATCGTCGGGCGGGCCCGGCGCGACCGCTCGGGTGCCGATCAGGGTGAGCGCCGAGAACGCGCTCGGATGGTCGAGCGCAGCTACCTGGGCGACCATCCCGCCGACGCCGACGCCAGCCAGGTGCACCGATCCGCCGGTCAGCAGGTCGGCGAGAGCGGCGGTGTCGGCGGCGAGATCGCGCAGCGTGTAGGCGGGCGCCTCCGGGTCTGACGTCGTCGATTCCCCGCTGTCGCGCAGGTCGAACCGGACCACGCGCCGTCCACCCGCGGCCAGGCGGACACACAGTGCGTCGGGCCATGAGAGCATCGTCGGAGCACCGACCAGAAGAACGAGCGGATCCTCGTCGTCGCCGAAGGACTCGATGCCCAGGTCGACACCATTGGCCTTCGCGATGGGCATCAGCTCACCGTAACCCGGCGAGCAGACGCCGCGACGACTGCCCGTGGACGGCAGGCAGTTCCAGCAGGCCTCCGCCCGATGTCAGGGTGCGATCGCCTCGGCTCGGGCCAGCTCCGCACGCATTCTGAGGAGCCCCAGGCGGATGCGGGACTTGACGGTGCCTTCTGGGATGCCGAGCCGAACGGCGACCTGCCGGTAGGTCAAGTGTCCGAAGTAGGCGGCGAGGATCACATCGCGCTGTCCCTCGCACAGGACGGCAAGCGCCTGTCGGACACGTTCCAGCTGTTGGTGGGCGATCATTGCAGACACCGGCTCGTCGTCGGGCACGACCGTGCGGAACGTGTCCTGGCTGTCTCGATCGGCTTGCGATGCGATGGACCGGAGTCGGTCGATCGACATGCCGCGGGTGACGAGGTACAGGTACCCGGTGAGCGTGCCCCGGGTCGGGTCGAAGGAATCAGGGTGCGACCAGACCCGGATGAACACCTCTTGCACGACGTCGGCGGCATGGTCGCACCCAACGATGCGGGAGGCCGCTGCGATCAAGCCGTGCCGGCTGGCTTCGTAGGTTCGTGTGACCGTCATGTCCCAATCGGAGATCGTCACGACGGGTACGGCGGCGGTTGTTGTCGGCGTGACGTTCATTGGTCCTCGATCCCACGTGGCGGTGAGCATCGACCAGGGTGTGGAGTCGGCGCACAGTGCAAAGGTGACCGGAGATGCCCAATTGAGTGCTAAATGAAACTACCACCGACCAGCAACTCGTCGTGATGTTTCCGTTCGTCGCATACAGTCGAGTAGTTGTTTCGCACTGGTAACAGAACGCAGCAGTTCGAGGAGGGCCGACAGATCCCTCTTCAGCCGCATCGTCGAGCGACCCGCCACTGCGTCAGGAAGGTGAGATGAAGCAGGCCCGGACCCACATTCACCACCGGAGAGTGCCGACACCGATCCGACGCGACGCATTGGCGATCGAGATGTCCGGGCTGGAACGTCGCTACGACGGGCTGATCCAGCCGGTGCGGATCGAGGCGATGGACCGGCGTCTGAGCGCGGGCGGGCTCGGGGTCGTGCACAGCCAGCGTGGGGTCGCGTTTCTCAGGCAGACGCTGCAGTTGAGCGACGGCTCGGTGCTTCGCCTTCAGTTGCTGTCGCCGGAGCGGCGCGCCTTCTCATCGCTCCAGGCGATCAGCTGGCAGGTCGGGCTCGGTTGGGACGTGCACGGGACGGCTGTGAACGGGGACTCGATCACCTGCCATGCATGGAGGGCGACGCTGTCGCTGCGGTGAACTGATCACCCGAGCCGCGCGAGCCGCTTCCCGGTGATCGCCACTGTGTTTCCGGCAGATGACGCCTTGGCGCGGGTGACGCCTCCGAACGTCTCCGTCGGCGAGGCAAACCGACGTGCGAAGACTGATGCGCCGACGCGCTGATGGGGCTTGACCTGCGTCTCCTCCGCGAGCACCGCAGAGTCTGAACCTGCGGTCGCGATCGAACGTCAGAAACGCGTCAGATGAACGACCATCGGCCGTAACAGTGAGCACACAGCAGCGAAACCATCACCTTCTACGTTGCGTGGCCATGACACGACTCCAGCGACAGCAACGATTCAGAGCCCGCCTCGTCAGCAGGCCGCAGCGCCTGCCCATCAGCGCGTTCAAGGAACGCGACGTCCAGAGACGGTTTCTCGCGCTGCTGACTGGAAAGATGATCGGCCTGTTCGGCGCGGCGGCCGCTGTCGGCCTGGCGTTCTTCTTGTTCGAGTCTGCGGTCGGCGCCGCGCCGATGGAGGACGTGCCCAGCGCGGTCGACCTCATCAATCCGCTCAACACCGTGTGGGTCCTGGTCGCCGCGTTCCTCGTCTTCTTCATGCAGGCGGGCTTCATGGCCCTCGAAGCCGGATTCGCGCGATCGAAGGAATCCGTCAACGTGATGATGGAGTGCATCTTCGACACCTGCCTGTGCGGAATCCTGTACTGGGCGATCGGCTTCGCCTTCGAGTTCGGTGTCGGCAATGGATTGATCGGGCACTCGTTCTTCTTCCTGCACCACAACACTGCCGACTACCGGGGTACCGGTGTCGCGTTCTATGCATTCGTGCTGTTCCAGTTCGCGTTCGCCGACACTGCCTCGACCATCACGTCGGGCGCGATGGTCGGGCGCACCAGCTTCAAAGGAGACATCCTCTACAGCCTTGGTGTGTCGGGCATCATCTATCCCATCACGTGCCACTGGATCTGGGCCCGGGCGGATGGCTCGGGAACACCATGGGGTGGTTCCACGGGATGGTCCCCGATGGCATCGTGTTCCGTGACTTCGCCGGCTCGACTGCCGTGCACACCGTTGGTGCCGTCATCGCCTTCTTCGGCGCAAAGGCTCTCGGTCCTCGCCTCGGCCGCACGTTCACTAGAGATGGCGGCGGTCCATTCGCCCCTCACGACTTGAACATCGCGGCGATCGGCGCGGTGCTCCTGTGGTTCGGCTGGTATGGGTTCAACCCCGGCTCGACCCTGTCGGCGATGGACTGGGAGGGCATCGGCCGCGTCGCGATGAACACGACACTCGCGGCGAGTGCTGGAGGACTCGTTGCCGTGTTCTTCATGTATCGACGGACCAAGAAATGGGACGTCGGAATGTCGATCAACGGATTCCTCGGTGGACTCGTCGCTGTGACATGTCCGTGCTACTGGATCAAACCGGAGGCGGCCATCATCATCGGCGCTGTCGCCGGCATCCTCGTGCCGTTGGCCACCGATCTGCTCGAGCACATGCGGATCGACGACCCCGTCGGAGCCGTGCCGGTCCACGGTGCCTGCGGAATCTGGGGAACCCTGTCGCTCGGCCTCTTCGCGGCCGGTGACTTCGGCATCCCCACTCGCACCGGCGCAGACAACTCCATCCCGATCGCGGGACTCTTCTACGGCGGTGGCAGCGGCCAACTGCTCGCCCAAGTGATCGGCAGCATCAGCTGCATCCTCGTCGTGGCGGCGATGTCCATTCCACTGATGTACGGACTCCGAGCGATCAAGGGCAGTTGGAACCTGCGCCTCGCCGAGGAGGCCGAG